>CAILAZ010000288.1 GCA_903832295.1 uncultured Acidobacteriota bacterium | reverse complement strand
TCGAGTGGTACCAGGCCTTCTATTCCGGACAGGACGTTCGCGCCCTCTCTCTCAACCAGATCGAATCCTTCATGAAGCAGCCAGAACTCCAAAACGCGCCGGATGTGAATGCATGACCACCGAAGAATTACGCGAACAGATCCTTCAGCTTGTCACCGAGTACACCAAGCAGCGTCACGCCCCGCGTCCCTTCGTCCCCGGCGAGAGCGTAGTCCCTCCCTCCGGCAAGGTCTTCGGCCCTGAAGAGGTCTGCAACGCCGTCGATGCCTCGCTCGACTTCTGGCTCACCACCGGGCGCTTCAACGCCGACTTTGAGCGCAAGCTCGCCGAGTTCCTCGATGTCCGCTGGGCCGTCACCACCAACTCCGGCTCCTCCGCAAATCTTCTCGCCCTCGCCGCCCTCACCTCGCCCAAGCTCGGAGACCGCGCCCTCCGCCCCGGCGATGAGCTAATCACCGTAGCCGCCGGGTTTCCCACCACCGTCAACCCCGCCGTCCAGTACGGGCTCATCCCCGTATTTGTTGACGTGGACATCCCCACCTACAACATTCAGCCCGCCCTCATCGAAGCCGCCATCACTCCCAAAACCCGCGCCATCATGGTCGCCCACACCCTCGGCAATCCCTTCAATCTCGCCGAGGTCGTCCGCATCGCCCGCCAGCACAATCTCTGGCTCATCGAAGACTGTTGCGACGCGCTTGGCTCGCGCTACAACGGCCAGCAGGTCGGCACCTTCGGAGACATCGCAACCCTCAGCTTCTACCCCGCCCACCACATCACCATGGGCGAAGGCGGAGCCATCTTCTCCGATGACAATCAGCTCAAGGTCCTCGTCGAGTCCTTCCGCGACTGGGGACGCGACTGCTGGTGCGATCCCGGCAAAGACAACACCTGTGGCAAGCGCTTCCAGTGGCAGCTCGGCGATCTCCCCTTCGGCTACGACCACAAGTACGTCTATTCGCACATTGGATACAACCTCAAAATCACCGATTTCCAGGCCGCAGTAGGACTCGCCCAGCTCAAGCGCGCTCCCGGCTTCATCGCTCAGCGCCAGGCCAACTTCGCTTACCTTTACAACTGCCTCAAGCCCTTTGAGGAGTTCCTCATCCTCCCCCAGGCCACCCCCAACTCCCAGCCCTCGTGGTTCGGCTTCCCCATCACCATCCGGGATGGCGCGCCCTTCACCCGGCTTGACCTCACCACCCACTACGACGCCCACAAAATCGGCAGCCGTCTCCTCTTCTCCGGAAACCTCACCCGCCAGCCCGCCTACAAGAACGTCGCCTACCGCATCTCCGGCGCGCTCACCAACACGGACGTCATCATGAACCAGACCTTCTGGCTCGGCATTTATCCCGGCATCACTGAGCCCATGATGGACTACGTTACCGAGCGCACCGCCGCTCTCATCCACTCCGCCCGCTCCCGCGCAGCCCGCATCTGAAATCAGTCGCGTGCTCCCACATTCGCTGTAAATGTGGGAGCGCCAGCAGCCCGTTGGCCTCCTCGTCGTCACCATCCCGCTACTGGTGCGCTCACCCCCACGCGTGACTCCCATCACCGCGCCCTCACCCTCCTCGGGGCTCTAATCTCCTCGCATCAAGGAGACGCATCATGCAGGTCATGGAAGACGATCTTTCCCTCAAGCTCATCTGCACCCGCTGCGGAGGCCCCATCCTCCCCGGACAGGTATTCCTCAACCGCGACCACGCACCCATCCACTCCGAGTCCGCCGACTGCGACCCCGAAGAGGGCTACAACCCGCACATGGACACCGAGTAGAAGCTGGTAGCATAGTAGGCGAACCTTCAAACGGGAACGTGCCTTGGAACTTCTAACCGGAACCTCGCGGCGCCTCGCCTGGGCTGCTGTCCTCGCATTATTTCTGGCCATCTACCTCGGCGCTGCCTTCTCGCCTGCCCTGCAGGACGACGTGGACACCTCGCACGCCATTGCCGCCCGCGAGATGCTCACCCGCCACGACTTCGTCACCCTCCACATCAACGGCGTGCGCTACCTTGAAAAAGCGCCCCTGATGTACTGGCTCATCGCCGCCAGTTTCCGCGTCTTCGGCTATACCGACTTCGCCGCCCGCCTGCCCATCGTCCTCTCCATGTTCCTCCTCGTCCTCCTCGGCATCCACTGGGGAACCCGCGCCTTCGGTCCCCGCGCCGGACTCTACACCGGCCTCTTCACCGCCACCGGAGTCGGCTACTTCCTCTTCACCCGCGTCCTGATTCCAGAGGCCCTTCTCAGCCTCCTCATCGCCGCCGCCTTCTACTGCCTCGTCTCCGCCCTTGACCGCCCCAATTCCCGCCTCTACTGGTATGCCGGATACGTCATCCTCGCCCTTGCCGTTCTCACCAAGGGACTCCTCGCCCTCGTCGTCATCGGACTCACCCTCCTCGCCTACCTCGCCTTCACCGGCGAGTGGCGTCGATGGCGCGAATTCCGCCTCTTCACCGGCCTGCTCCTCTTCTTCGCCGTCGCCGCTCCCTGGCACATCCTTGCCGGACTCCGCAACCCCGCCACCGCCGATCACCACGGCTTCTTCTGGTTCTATTTCGTCAACGAGCATTTCCTCCGCTTCCTTGGCCGCCGCATTCCCAAGGACTACAACAAGCTCCCCGCCTACCTCTACTGGACGCTCCATCTCGTCTGGCTCTTCCCCTGGAGCCTCTACCTCCTCATCGCTCTCCGCCGCGCCTTCGCCGACCTGCGCCACTCCCCCGGCCAGTCCACCACCCCAGCGGGCGAACCCCACCCGATTACGGGCGAACCACAACCAAGTGCGGGTAGCCCACAACCGCCTTCTTTTGGCGAATGTGGGGTACATCCAACTCCCGCATCCGAAACATCCCCCGGCCTCACCTTCCGCGCCCGCACCCGCTGGATCTGCATCCTCTGGGCCTCTGTCACCCTGCTCTTCTTCTCCTTCTCCACCAATCAGGAGTACTACACCTTCCCCGCTTACCTCGCCATCTTCCTGCTCCTCGCCGCCGCCCTTGCCGGGGAGGAAGAAGAGAACCGCCAGCCCTGGCTGCTCGCAACCACCGCCCTCAGCGTCGTGGTCCGCCTCGCCTTCGCCTGCGTGCTCGTCGCCGGACTCTGGTCCTCACGCCATCTCCCCTTCGTGCCCGACATCGGCGAAGTCCTCGCCCAGACCAATCTCGACACCGACACCCTCTCCATGGGACACATCCTCAACCTCACCGGCCAGTCCTTCGCCGCCCTCCGCCTGCCCGCCATCCTCGCCGTCCTCGCCCTCGTCTTCGGCTCTCTCGCCGAACTCATCCTCCGCATCCGCCTCCGTCACTTCGCCAGCACCTGGGCGCTCGCCCTCACAATGACGGTCTTTCTCATCGCCGCCCACATCGCCCTCATCCGTTTCGACCCCTTCCTCAGCTCGCACCAGCTCGCCCTCCGCCTTCAATCTCAGGTGCAGCCGCAGGACCGCGTCCTCATCTACGGCGACCAGTCTTTCGGCTCCTCGCTCGTCTTCTACCTCCACCATCCCGTCGAACTCGTCAACGGACGCAGCAGCTCCATGTGGTTCGGCTCCACCTTCCCCGACGCCCCTCACATCTTTCTCGACGACGCCGACCTCTCCGCTCTCTGGAACTCGCCCACGCGTGTGTACCTCTTCGCTCCCCAGCAGGAGCAGGACAAGGTCAAACTCCTCCTCCACAATCCCTCTGCCTTCACCGAGTGCTCCGGCAAAATCATCTACCGAAATCACTGAGCACAAAAAAAGCCGGAGCCCGCGTCAGCGGCTCCGGCCATTCCATCCAGCTTTCTCTACAGCACTGTCACCACGTTTCCATCCCGGTCCCGCATCCTGACCCTTCCGTCGCCGATCAGCTCAAAGCGGCCATCGCGCCAGGTGATCTTGCGGCTCACATAGCTCGCCGTCCACACCGTAAATCCCAGCAGGTCGCGCAGCACATACATCCATGGCCGCCGCAGGCACTCCCGGTCCCGTGTGATCCCCCATCCCACCACCAGCGCCTCGGTCATCCGGTTCACCACCTCCCACCCCAGCACCGCCGCTCCCAGCCATGGATGCCCCAGCAGCACGCCCGCCCCCAATGCCATCAACCCGTAAGGCACGGCGTACACCAGTCCGCTTCCCAGGTGTCCCAGCGGGCGGGACCTCCGCGTCCCTGCCGCCCACCGCACCTGCCGCTGCCACATCCGCTTCAGCGTCATCGGAGGCACCACGTGCGAAATGATGTGCCGTGACAGCTCCACCTCGAACCCCTTGGCCGCGATAAAATTCCCAATCACAAAGTCGTTGGAGAAGTACTCCCCAATCGACTTGTATCCGCCAATCGCCTCCAGCGCATCGCGCCGAACCACAATCGTCGGTCCCAGCCCAAACTTCATCCCTTCCATCCAGTTCGCGATCACCACTCCCGCGCTCATCTCCACGCTCATCCCAATCGCGTCCATCAGGGACCAGAAGCCCCCCGTATTCTGTCCGCGGTACAGGCACGTCAGCATTCCTGTCTTCTCGTGCAGCAGCGGCGGAACCACCTGCCTCAGGTAGTCGCCCTCCACAATCACGTCGCTGTCGCTCGTCACCAGGATCTCTGCCCGCGCAATCTTCGCCATGCAGAAGAACGAATACGCTGGAGGGTTCGGCCATGGCGGCTCCCCGTTCACCACAATCTGCGAGCTGCGCTCCGGATGCCGGGCCATCACCCGCCGCGCCACCGTCAGCGCCGCGTCATCGTCGGTGTCTGCCGCAAATAGAACCTCGAAGTCCGGGTAGTCCTGCGCAAAAAAGCTCTCCAGGTTCTCTTCCAGCTGCGGTTCCAGCCCGTGCAGCGGCTTCAGCAGGGAAACAAACGGCAACTGCGCATCCGTCAGCGTCCCTTCAAATTCCTTCTGCTTGGCCGCATTCTTGTGGAACAGCCTTGTGCCGGTCAGCGCCAGCGCCAGAAAAACAGTCGAAGACACCGTCCCCAATGCCGCCACCGCGGCCAGTATGATTCCCAACCAATGCATGATTATCTTTCCGCCGCCCCGGCATTCTGCTCTGCTGCAAGGCGTTCGTCATTTTGTTGGACGATGAACCTCGCCGCCGCCGCCAGGTCGTCAAACATATATTCCGGCTTCGCTGTGTAGCGCTGGTCGCGCCCGCCAATCCCGGTGCGCAGCAGCACCGAGTGGATCCCGCAGTTGTGCGCCGTCTGCACATCTCCCGTGCGGTCGCCAATCAACCAGCTCCCGTCCAGTTCAATGTTCAGCTCCCGTACTGCCTGCCGCACCATCCCATCTCCCGGCTTACGGCATTCGCACCTGAACTTCAGCTCCGCGCGCTCTCCCTCAAATCCCTTGTCCGGATGGTGAGGGCAGTGATAAATCCCATCGAGAAACGCCCCTTCGCGGCTTAGCTCCATCTCCATGGAATCGTGAATCCGCAGCAGGTCGGCCGTCGTGCAATCGCCCCTCGCAATCACCGGCTGGTTCGTCACCACCACAATCCGGTAGCCCGCTCCGCGCAGCAGCCGTATCGCCTCCGCCGCCCCCGGAATCATCTTCAGCTGCTCCGGCCTCGTCAGGTAGGAAATGTCTTCGTTGATCGTGCCGTCCCTGTCCAGGAAGATCGCGGGCCGCTTCACCGCCAGGCTTCCCCGTGCCACCACGCCACGGCGCAGGTCCTCCGCCACGTGGTCCAGCCTCTCCGGCGTCCCCGCGTCCTTGATGTACTCCGCGCTCCTGTAGCCGTGCAGATGCACGCCCCTGCGCAGCAGCTCTGGAAACACATGCTTCGCAAAATCCAGCGGCTTCTCAGGCACCTTCATCCCCCGCAGCGCTGAAGCCTTCAGCACGTACAGCGCGGCGTTCACCTGGTTGGGCAGCAGCGCCCCCTCCGCATGCGGATACCCATGAATCCCCAGCACCCGCCCGTTTTCGTCGCTCTCCACCAGGTCGGAATCCCACGGATGGTCGTTCGGATGCAGAAACAGTGTGCCTTCCGCCCCGCTCGCCCTGTGCGCCGCAAACATCCTTCCCAAATCCACGTTCACCATCGTGTCGGCGTAGAGCACCAGGAACTCCTCTGGCAGCTCATCCAGCGCCGCAATCACCGCTCCGGCGGTCCCCAGCGGCGCGGTTTCCTCCACGCACTCCACCCGCAGCCCCCAGCGGCTTCCATCGCCGCAGAATCTGCGGATGTCCTCCGCCCTGTATCCGCACAGCACCGTAGCCTCTTCCACCCTGTGCCGTGCCAGCAACTCAAACTGGTACTCCAGCAGAGCCTTGCCGTTCACCGTCACCAGTGGCTTCGGCAGTCCATTGCTGCGCGCCGCCAGCCGGGAACCCTTGCCCCCTGCCAGGATGACTGCTCTCACGATTCGAACCTTTCTTGTCTCTTATAGCCCGGAGTGGGTTGCAATCTCTTCTCCGCCTTCGGCATCCAGCGTTGTCGGATTGTAGAAGATGATCTTGCTGCCTTCGCGTTCAAAGCTGAAGGGAATCCGCCGCAACTGGCTCAGCGCCTGCCTGACCGCTGCCTGCCGCTCCACCGGAACGTACAGCAGCAGAAAGCCGCCTCCGCCCGCGCCCAGTATCTTTCCGCCCACCGCGCCCGCCTTGCGCGCCGCAGCATACCAGTCGTCAATCGCCGCGTTGGAAATCCCGCTCGTCAAGCTCCGCTTCAGCATCCAGCTCTCGTGCAGAATTTCCCCAACCCCGTCCGCGTTGCCGCCTTCCAGTTCGTGGCGCACCGCGTGTGCGTGTTCCACCATGCGGTTCATCTTCTCAATTGCCGACCGCTGCTCTCCCAGCACCTGCGTCTGCTCTTTCAGAATGTCGCCCGCTGAGCGCGTCATCCCCGTGTAGAACATCATCAGGTTGCGTTGCAGCTTATCCAGCGTGGCAGTCTTGCAGATCAGCGGCTCAACCTTCACCGAGCCGTCCGGATGGAAGTGGTACATGCGCAGATCGCCGAAGGCCGCCGCAAACTGGTCCTGCTTCCCAATCGGATCCCCGCACAGGTCAATCTCCACATGGCACGCCTGCTCCGCCAGTTGTTGCGGAGACACATGCCTTCCCTGGTAGGCGTACAGCCCATTCAGCAGTCCCACCGTGAACGAACTCGACGATCCCAGCCCGCTGCCCTTCGAGGGGATATCGGCATGCGACGTAATCTCGATCCCTTGCTGAGGCCCCAGCAAGGTCAGGCAGTGCCTGACAATCGGGTGTTGAATTTCGCTGACCCGCTCCACCTCTTCCGTGCGCGAGTAGCCAATCCGTATGTGGTGGTCAAACTTTGTCTGCAGCGTCAGATAGACGTACTTGTCAATCGCCACGCTCACCACCGCGCCGCCATGTTCCCGGTAGTAGCTTTCAATATCGCTGCCGCCTCCGGCGAAGCTCAGGCGGCATGGCGTTTTGCTGATGATCATGTGCGCTTAATCCGCAACCTGGGAGCGCGTCAGTTGCGAGATCGCCCGCTTCACTTCCACCACTGCGTGGATCAGCGCCGTGTGCGCCACTTCCACAATCCCGTAGTCGCACAGCGCCACGTGGAAGTTCACATCGCCCAGCGCCCGCAGCGGATTGTCATTCCGGAAGCCGCTCATGGTAATCACCGCGCAGCCACGCTCCCGCGCCACTTTCACCGCCCGCAGAATATTCGGCGATGAACCTGAGCTTGAGATCGCAAACAGCACGTCGCCCCGCCGCGCGTGGAAGCGCAGTTGTTGCGCGAAAACTTCCTCATAGCCGTAGTCATTGCCCAGGCAGGTCAGCGCCGCTCCGTCGTTGAAGCAGACCGCAGGCATCTCGCCGTTCTTGCTGAAGTCGATTGCCATGTGGCTGGCAATTGCCGCCGAGCCCCCGTTGCCAATGAACATCAGCTTGTCGCCGCGCTCAATCGCTTCCATCGCAATCTGCAGCGTGTTTTCATAGGCTTCCGCCCGGCTCAACGCCTCGCCCGCAGCCCCGCTGCACTGCACGGTTTCCAGAGCATTCTGAAGATCCTGAAAATACGAATCAACGAGATTTTTCAAACGCACTCCTCCACGCGTCCGTTGCCACGGACTTCAGATGCTCGCTTCAAGATTATAGCCTACGGCTGCCAGCCCCGTTCCGCCCTGAATACAGCCCATTCCGGCTTCCCCCGGTCGCAAGCCAGCCCCGGTTTTCACCCCGGTTCCCCTTGAAGAAATAGTTTCGGATTGGCCTCAATAAGTATAAAGTAAGTGGGCTCGGGCGCTCTCGTTTTACCCCGGGCGGTCTTCTCGCGATGTTCTGATGTTCTTATGAAAGCCGTATCCAAACACAGCAGTATTCAAGAGAGGTGCGTAAATGCTCAAGGGTAAAAACGCGGTCGTAACCGGATCCACCAGCGGTATTGGCGAGGGAGTTGCCCGCGCCCTGGCTGCTCAAGGTGCAAACGTCATGCTCAACGGTTTCGGAGACGCAGCCGCCATCGAAAAGCTGCGCGCCGAACTCGCCGGGACCAATAAGGTCACCGTGCTTTACAACGGCGCCGATCTCTCCAAGTCCGACGAGTGTGAGGCCCTTATCCGCGATGCCGAAAAACGTCTGGGCTCCATCGACATTCTCGTCAACAACGCCGGAATCCAGTTCGTGGCGCCCATCGACGAGTTTCCCGTCGATCGCTGGAACATGATCATCGCAATCAATCTCTCCTCCGCATTCCATACCATCCGCGCCGCTCTTCCCGGAATGAAGAAACGCGGTTCCGGACGCATCATCAACACCGCGTCCACCCACGGCCTCGTCGCCTCCGCCAACAAGGTGGCCTACATCGCAGCCAAGCACGGAATCGTTGGCATCACCAAGACCGTTGCCCTTGAAACCGCCACCAGCGGTATCACCTGCAACGCCATCTGCCCCGGTTGGGTCCTTACCCCGCTCGTCCAGAAGCAGATCGACGACCGTGCCGCCCGCGAAGGCATCGACGAAGCCACCGCCAAGTCCCGCCTCCTCGCGGAAAAGCAGCCCTCCGGCCGCTTCACCAAGGTCAGTGACATCGGCGACCTCGCAGTGTACCTCTGCTCCGACGGAGCCCAGAACATCACCGGGGCCATGATCCCTGTCGATGGTGGCTGGACGGCCCAGTAGTCTGCTTCCGTGCATGACCCCACATTTGCCGTGAACGGCAAGTGTGGGGTTTATCTCTCCTTTTGTCAGGTTGCTGCTTCACTTTCGTGCTTCTGCACATCCCGGCGGCAGAGTACACTTTTCCCGTGCCCCCAACAGAGAATCCCCTCACTACGCGTCGCTATGACGCAGCCGTCGTCATCGTTCTCCTCTTGCTGGCCGCGCTCATCTGCGCGCTGGGTGCCGTTCCCACCATCACCTACGGACACGATCTCCTCTTCTCCCTCGATGCCGGATGGCGCGTCCTCTGCGGACAGCGGCCCCACGTCGATTTCTTCACCGGTCTGGGACCTCTCACCCCCGCGCTCGTTGCCCTCGGCATAAAACTCGCGCACAACACTGCCTCGGGCATCGGCTATGCCAGCGCCATCGCCGCCCTCGTCTGTTCTCTCTGGGGATACAGTCTTGGCCGCCGGCGACTTCCTTTGCCGCTCGCCGCCATCTTTGCCGTCTTCCTATTCTTCCTCGCCGCCACGCCGTCCCCCATCGGCGAGCACTCCATCCACGCCCTCAGCCACGCCATGTACTTCACGCGTTGGGCCTTCGCTCTGCTCTCCATCGCGCTCATCGAATCGCTCACACCCCAGGATTCAGGCATTCTCGGAGGCATCTCCACCGGTGCTGTCTGCGCCGCACTCTTCTTTCTCAAGCTCAACATGTTCTTTATCTGCGCCGGACTGGTCGCCCCCTCGCTCGTGTTCTGCTTCCAGCGCCGCCGTGCCATCGGAATTCTCATCGGAGCCGCCCCGGTCACGGTTTTCTCCCTCGCCCTCATGGGATTCAACGGGACCGCCATCTGGCGCGACTACCGCATCGTCATGGCAGCCAAGACCCAAACTGCCCGGTTTCTTGACCCCACGATCGTCTTCGAGTACCCTGCCACGCTCCTTGCCATGCTCGCACTCGCAGCTCTCATCTTTGCCGCCGAAAAGAACTCCAGCCTCCGCCTTCGGATCTACCCCGTTGTCATGGCCCTGGCCGTGTTCTGCGCCGGTGCTCTTGCCCTGCTCACCAACTGGCAGAAGAGCGCCATGCCTCTCAATGCCGTCTTCGCCCTCTATGCGTTCGCTCGCCTTAACGCCTATCGTGAAGCCCTGCCTCCCGGCAAGCGGGAGCGCAGGCTCTTTCCCATCGTGCTCGTCGCCTGCGCGTCGCTCTTCGTACTCCCTCTCGCGGGCGATGTCATGCGCACCGCATACGCGTGCCGCCGCGAGTTCGTGGACCGGGTGGTCCCCCGCAAGCAGTTCTCCACCGCCTCCCTCCGCGATTTCTCCCTCTTCGGAGGCCCCCAGATGGACGGTCGCCCCGTCGATGGTCCTTATCTCGTAGCCAAGGTCAACGATGGAATCGATCTTCTCAACCACAACTCCCAGCCGGGCGAAACCGTTTCCACCCTGGAGTTCTTCAATCCCTTCAACTTCGCCATGCAGCGCCAGCCCAGTCGCGGCGGCGCGGATTTCATGGTGTACGGCTCCAACTTCAATGACATCGTCAAGCCTCAGCCCATTGATCTGATCGGCACCGCGGACATCGTCATGTTCCCCCGCCATCCCAATCTCGACACCGAAGGCTTCGACGGACTGGTCAGGAATTACGGCCCTTACCTCAACGCGCATTTCGTTCCCGTCGCCCAGTCCGCCGAGTGGACGCTCTGGCGCAACCGGGACTCCGCCCACCTTCGATAGCTTCTGCGGGCAAAGAGAAACGCCAGGAGCGTTTGCCCCTGGCGTTTGTTCACTCAAGCCTCTTAGGCGAAAATCTCGCCCGGCAGACTGTGTAGAGTGCGCGACTTCAGCGTGTTCGTGTGCTTGCGTGCGTGCGTAATGGGAATCGGCATATTCGACGGAACCGTCGAACGCATCTTGCTCATCTCCATACGCTCAATCCGCAGCTTCAGCGTCCGCTCAAACCTGCGCAGCTCAATCATCTCCGCGCCGCTCACAATGGTCGTCGCCCGGCCTGTTAGCCCGGCGCGTCCGGTGCGGCCCACACGATGGATGAAGTCCTCGGCAATCGCCGGAAGGTCGTAGTTCACCACGTGCGCAACGTCGCCCACGTGAATTCCCCTGGCTGCAACGTCGGTCGCCACCAGCACCTGGTACCGGCCCGCTTCAAAGCCCGCCAGTGCCGCCGAGCGCTGGCTCTGCGTGCGGTCGCCATGAATCATCGATGCAGAGAATCCATCCCGCATCAAATCCTTGGCCAGCCGTTCCGTGCCCCGCTTGGTCCGCGCAAAAATCAGCGTCTTGCCGTTCTCGTTGTACAGCAGCTCGCGCAGTACGTTCCCCTTCTGCATCGCGGGAACCTCGTACGCCTGCAACTGCACGGACTCTGCCGGCTTCAGCACATTGCCCAGCGAGATGCGAACCGCGCTGTGCGTGCACTTCTGCAGCAATCCATGAACGGACTTCTCCAGAGTTGCCGAAAAGCACAGCGTCTGCCGTTCAACCGGCAGCGTCGCCAGGATGCGCGTGATCGCGGGCAGAAAGCCCATGTCCAGCATCCGGTCCACTTCGTCCATCACCAGCGTGCACACAAAGCGCAGATCGACAATCTTGCGCCGCATGTAATCTTCCAGCCGTCCCGGTGTCGCCACTACCACGCGTGCTCCCGCGCGCAGTGCGCGGATCTGGACCTTCTCACTCAGTCCGCCAATCACCAGTGCTGCCGGTGGAGCCTTCTTCGAACGCAGTGCTTCGTACTGCTCGTGTACCTGGATTGCCAATTCGCGCGTGGGCACAAGCACCAGCGCGTTGATCTTGCCCGCTGGCGTTGCTGCCAGCATTTCCATTACGGGGATCAGGAAGGCCAGCGTTTTACCGGTTCCGGTCTGCGCTGTCGCAATTACGTCTTCGCCTTCAAGTGCCGGCGGAATCGCCTGGATCTGAACTGGGGTGGGGTTTACAAAATTCCGTGCCGCCAGCGCCTGTTGTAATTGCGCCTGCAGCGGCATTTCTTGAAATGTACTCATTCTTTGGTTTTCTTCTTCTCTCTTTTACTGTGCGCGCGAGTCGGATGTGTGCGCGCGGAAACACGTATCCTGCCTTTTCTATGTCGGGAGGGATTGTGAGATCGAATCGCAGTACTTCTCGGCGGGACCAACTCAGAATCGCGCATCCAAACTCGCGAGATACTAGATGCATAGTATCACACTACTGTGTGATCTCATCCCCAAATCTCGCTGCGCATCAATCCATTACCTTCGGAACCATAATCCTCAACACCAACCATCCCCCACAAATCGTTGTACCGTCTGGTCAATCCTATCGGACCTGCCTGAACCATATACCGAAAGGGCAACGCAGCCTTTTCAACGATTGACTCTCCTGCCTATCCTTTGCCCGCCTGCTTCATCGCCTCCGAGCACCTGCCCGCGATTGACTCTCATCCAATTCTCCGGTAATCTTGAGTACCAATCATGTTTCCCATGGCTACATCCCCGCTGACAATGCCCATAGTACGCACAACAGGCGTACCGAAGCGAATTACCACCCACAGCGGGGGATAGAATCAGGCAATCGTAAACAGCCCGAGGACTACTCACCCGCCAAAGACTTACAAGGCGGGTTTCGTGTTTTTAGCCCATTTTTCCAGCGTCCTAACGCACCCGGGAGAGCAATGAACAAAGAACCACACGGCGAAGATCATCAACAGCACGTCAGCGGATTGCCGCCGGCGCAGGGTCTCTACGATCCCGCGAATGAACATGACGCCTGCGGCCTCGGCTTCGTCGCCAGCATTCGCGGCGAGAAAAGCCACTCCATCGTAGAAAAAGGAATCGAGGTGCTCACTCACCTCGAGCATCGCGGCGCCTGTGGCTGTGATCCCGAAACCGGCGATGGCGCTGGTGTGCTGATTCAGATTCCCCACGAGTTCTTTGTTCGTGAGTGCGCCGCCCAGGGAATGCAGCTTCCCGAGCCCGGCGCCTATGCCATCGGAATGGTCTTCCTCCCCGTCGGCAAACTCGAGCGCCTCCAGTGCGAGGGCGTCGTCGAGAAGATCATCCAGGAAGAAGGTTTCGAAGTGCTCGGCTGGCGTGACACGCCCGTCGATGGCTCTGCCATTGGCCGCGTTGCGCGCGGCTCCCAGCCCTATATCGAGCAGATCTTCCTTAAGACTCAACAGCCTATTGAAGAGTCTGCATTTGAACGCAAGCTCTACGTCATCCGCCGCCGCATTGAAAATGAAATCTCCCACGCTGAAATCGAGGGCAAGCACAACTTCTACATTCCCTCTCTCTCCTGCCGCACCATCGTTTACAAGGGACTCCTGCTCGCTCCCCAGATCACCAAGTTCTATCCCGAGCTGAGCGACCCGCTGGTAAAGAGCGCGCTCTGCCTCGTCCACCAGCGCTTCTCCACCAACACGTTTCCAAGCTGGCCGCTCTCCCATCCCTACCGCCACGTCGCCCACAACGGCGAGATCAACACCGTAAAAGGAAACGTCATCTGGATGAATGCCCGCCAGCGTTTGCTGGAGTCGCCGCTCTTCGGCGAGGATCTCAAGAAGGTATTTCCTGTCGTCGTCCCCGGCGGCAGTGACTCGGCCTCGCTCGATAACGCCGTCGAGTTGCTCCTCCACTCCGGCCGCGAGCTTGCCCACGTCATGGCCATGCTGATTCCCGAGGCGTGGTCGCGCAACCCGCACATGGACCCCGCGAAGCGCGCCTTCTACGAGTACCACGCTTCGCTCATGGAGCCCTGGGATGGCCCCGCTTCCATGGCCTTCACCGATGGCCGCGTCATCGGCGCAACCCTCGATCGCAATGGGCTTCGTCCCGGGCGCTACGTCGTCACCACCGATGATCTCGTCGTCCTCTCCTCGGAGGCCGGCGTTCTTGAGTTCTCTCCCGAGCGCGTGAAGTATAAGGGCCGCCTCCAGCCCGGCCGCATGTTCCTCGTCGATACCGTCGCCGGACGCATCATCAGCGATGACGAGATCAAGGCGAAACTCTCCGCCCGCCAGCCATACGCCGACTGGATCAAACAGAATCAGGTCACGCTCGATCATCTCCCCGAGCCCACGCGCGTCCACGGCCCCAGCCATGAGACCATCATTGCCCGCCAGCGCGTCTTCGGCTACACCGAAGAAGACATCAAGATCATCCTTGAGCCCATGGCCCGCAACGGAGAAGAGCCCACCGGCTCCATGGGAAGCGACACGCCGCTGGCCTGTCTCTCCGATCAGCCGCAGCTGCTCTTCAACTACTTCAAGCAGCTCTTCGCACAGGTTACCAACCCGCCCATCGATCCCATTCGCGAAGACATCCTCATGTCGCTCACCAGCTATATTGGAACCGAGCGCAACATCCTCGATGAGACTCCGCTTAACTGCCACACCCTGAAGCTCCCGCAGCCGGTCCTCACCAATCGCGACCTGGAAAAGTTACGGCGTGTCTCCAGCGGCGACCTGCTGGCCACCACGTTGACCGCAGCTTTCCGCGTTGATGAGGATGGCGTGGGCATGAAGCGCGGCCTCGACGGTCTCTGCCGCCGCGCCTCGCTCGCCGTCGAATCCGGTTACACCCTGCTCATCCTCTCTGACCGTGGCGTCGATAAGGAATACGCGCCCATCCCTTCACTGCTGGCGCTCGCCGCCGTTCACAACCATCTGGTGAAGGAAGGTTCTCGCACCAAGATCGCGCTGCTGGTTGAGAGCGGCGAGCCGCGCGAGGTCATGCACTTCGCCCTGCTCATCGGCTACGGCGCCAGCGCCGTCAACCCTTATCTCGCGATTGAAACGCTGGAAGACATGGTCTCGCGCGGCCTGCTGCCGCCGGAGATCACCGCCGAATACGCGGTCAAGAACTTCATCAAGGCCATCGACAAGGGCCTGCTCAAAACCTTCTCCAAGATGGGCATCTCCACCCTTCAGAGCTATCGCGGCGCGCAGGTTTTTGAGGCCATCGGCCTCAGCCGCGATCTGGTGAAAGAGTATTTCTCCGGCACCATCTCCCGCATCGAGGGGGTCGGCCTGGATGTCATCGCCCGCGAAGCTGTCCTGCGCCACGAGCACGGCTTCAGCCCGCGCACCTCGTCTGAACTTGAGCTGAAAGTTGGCGGCGCGTATCGTCATCGCGTCGATGGCGAATACCACTTGCTCAATCCGCAGACCATCAGCAAACTGCAACATTCCGTGCGGCAGGGAAGCGCCAAGACCTTCAAGGAGTACACCGACCTCATCGACCTGCAGAACAAGCAGCTCTGCACCTTGCGTGGACTGCTGCAACTGAAGGACTCCGCCAAGCCGATGCCGCTGGAGGAAGTCGAATCCGCGAAGGAGATCGTCAAGCGCTTTGCCACCGGCGCCATGTCCTACGGCTCCATCAGCAAGGAGGCGCACGAGACGCTGGCCATCGCCATGAACCGCATCGGTGGCCGCAGCAACACCGGCGAGGGCGGCGAAGACGCATCACGCTTCTCGCCGGATGCTTCCGGCGATCTGCGCCGCAGCTCGGTGAAGCAGGTTGCCTCTGCCCGCTTCGGCGTCACCGCTCATTACCTGGTCAACGCCGATGAGTTGCAGATCAAAATGGCGCAGGGTGCAAAGCCCGGCGAAGGTGGACAGCTTCCCGGACACAAAGTGGATGAGATCATCGCGCAACTGCGCCACTCTACTCCCGGCGTCACTCTCATCTCGCCGCCACCGCATCATGACATCTACTCCATCGAAGATCTCGCGCAGCTTATCTACGATCTCAAGAACGTCAATCCCAAGGCGCGCATCAGCGTAAAGCTCGTCTCGGAAGTTGGCGTCGGCACGGTCGCTGCTGGCGTCGCAAAAGCGCACGCCGACGTCGTCCTCATCAGCGGAGACAGCGGAGGCACTGGCGCTTCGCCTCTCAGCTCCATCCGCCACGCCGGCATTCCCTGGGAGCTTGGCCTGGCCGAAGCGCAACAGGTGTTGCTGCTCAACGACCTTCGCAGCCGCATTCGCGTGCAGACCGATGGCAAGCTGCAGACCGGACGTGACGTTGTTATCGCCGCCCTGCTCGGCGCCGAAGAGTTTGGCTTTGCTACCACCCCGCTCATCGCCCTCGGCTGCATCATGATGCGCAAGTGCCACCTCAACACCTGTCCCGTGGGCATCGCCACGCAAGACCCCGTTCTTCGCGCACGCTTTGCCGGACAGCCCGAGGACGTAATCAATTTCTTCTTCTTCCTCGCCGAGCAGGTTCGCGAATACATGGCCCGCTTGGGCTTCCGCACCTTTGACGAGATGGTAGGACGCGTTGATCGTCTCGAAGCCCGCCTGGCAAGCGATCACTGGAAGGCCAAGGGCATCGACCTCTCCACCATTCTTTACCTGCCCGCCCTGCCCACGCGCGTCGCGCGCCACTGCATCCACTCGCAGGACCACGGCCTGGAGCAGGCGCTCGATCATGAGTTGCTGAGCGCCATGCAGCCTGCGCTCGACAGTGCCAAGCCCGTCGAAGCCTCCTTCTCCATTCACAACGTGCATCGCTCCGTCGGCACCATGCTGAGTGGTGAAGTCGCTCGCCGTTACGGCGCGCAGGGCCTTGCTGATGAGACGATCCGCCTGCGCTTCAACGGCTCAGCCGGCCAGAGCTTTGGCGCATTCCTCGCCAGGGGAATCACCATGACGCTCGAAGGCGAAGCCAACGATTACGTGGGCAAGGGGCTCTCCGGCGGACGCATCGCCGTCTATCCTCCGCGCGACTCGCGATTCCGTCCTGAGGAGAACATCATCGTCGGCAACGTGGTTCTCTACGGCGCAACCAGCGGCGAAGCCTACTTCAGCGGCATCGCCGGTGAGCGCTTCGCGGTCCGTAACTCCGGTGCCACCGCCGTCGTTGAGGGCGTGGGAGATCACGGCTGCGAGTACATGACCAAGGGCGTTGTTGTTGTCCTCGGCCGCTGCGGGCGCAATTTCGCAGCAGGGATGAGCGGCGGCATCGCCTACGTCTATGACGAGCGCGGCGACTTCCACGACAAGAGCTGCAACCTGGCATCGGTCGATCTTGAGCCGTTGATGGGTGCTGAAGATGTTCGCATCCTCACCGCGCTTGTCGAGGAGCACGCCCGGCGCACTGGAAGTCCTCAGGCCAAGCGCATTCTCGCCAACTGGACTTCGGTACTCTCTCATTTCGTCAAGGTCTATCCGCATGAGTTGAAGCGCGTGCTCGGCGTCGAGCGCAGGACCACGCAATACACAGGGGTTCGCGAGATGGCGGCAGTTGCTGCCGTGGAGGTGCAGCGTGGGTAAGCCAACCGGGTTCATGGAGTTCGAACGTTCGCTGCCAACGCGGCGTGCGGCAGAAACGCGCGTCAAGGACTGGTTCGAGATCTACGAGGAGTTCCCCAACGCACGCGTCGTGCAGCAGGGCGCGCGCTGCATGGAGTGCGGCGTCCCCTTCTGCCATACCGGATGTCCCGTCAACAATCACATCCCTGACTGGAACGATCTCGTCTATCGCGATCGCTGGCAGGAAGCCGTGAGCCGTCTGCACGCCACCAACAACTTCCCTGAGTTCACCGGACGCATCTGTCCAGCTCCGTGCGAGTCAGCCTGTGTTCTCGGCATTAATCAGCCGCCAGTCACCATTAAGCAGATCGAAAAGACCATCGTCGAGCGCGGGTGGGACGAGGGATGGATTCTTCCCGAACCCGCGCAGGAGAAGAGCGGAAAGAAGGTTGCAGTTATCGGCTCCGGCCCCGCCGGACTGGCCACCGCCCAGCAACTGTGCCGCGCCGGGCATGACGTCACCGTCTATGAGAAAGCCGACCGCATCGGCGGGCTGCTGCGTTACGGCATCCCGAACTTCAAGCTTGAGAAGCACGTCATTGACCGCCGCGTCACCCAGATGGAGGCCGAGGGCGTCAAATTCATCACCAATGCGCACGTCGGCGTCAGCATTGAGGTTGCGCAGTTACGCAAAGACTTCGATGCCATCGTGCTCGCCGGAGGGTCAGAAGCTTCCCGCGATCTGCCTGTCCCCGGACGCGAACTCAAGGGCATTCACTTCGCTATGGAGTTCCTCCCGCAGCAGACCAAGCGTGTGCTTGGCGATGCGATTCCCGCCGAACTCTCGATCCTCGCAACCGGAAAGAAAGTTGTCATCATCGGTGGTGGAGACACCGGGGCTGACTGCCTCGGAACCAGCCTGCGCCAGGGTGCTGCCAGCGTGCGCCAGTTTGAGATCATGCCCAAGCCACCCGAGACCCGCGCCCCGCAAACGCCATGGCCGCTGTGGCCGTTGCAGTTGCGCACCGAGAGCTCGCATGAAGAGGGCGGCACCCGTGAGTGGAGCCTCGGCACCGTGCGCTTCGAGGGCGATGCCGATGGCAACGTGGTACGCCTGCACGCCGTGCAGGTCGGCCCGCCTCCAGGCTTTAGTCCGGTTGCCGGAACCGAGACCGTAATCGAATGCGACCTCGTGCTTCTCGCCATGGGCTTCACCGGCCCGGTGCGCGGAGGCATGATCGAGCAGCTCGGCGTTGCGCTCGACCCTCGGGGCAACGTAGCCACCAATGATGCCGGCATGACCTCAGTCGAAGGCGTCTTTGCCGCTGGGGATATGCGTCGCGGCCAGTCGCTCGTTGTCTGGGCCATTGCCGAGGGCCGCAAGACTGCCGCGGGCGTCCACGCATACCTGAGCATCTCCAGGAGCGCGTACGCGTAAACAGATGTACTGCAAACAGGGAAGACGGCCCGCGGGCCGTCTTCATCTTGCTTTCTCCGCGCGCTGTCAGGCGGACCAGCCCCCGGAGGTCTCCACGCAGCAGCTCCGCGCGTGCAGCTTGCCCACGCCGTGCGTCGGATGAACCATGAGGGTCTGCACCCGGCAGGGAATTGATTTACGAGTGTAAATATCCTCAAGTAGCGCGCTGATCTCATCCAGGTGCTGCTGCGCCATCGCCACAATCGAAGGCCCCGCGCCGCTCAGGCAAACTCCCAGCAGGCTCGGATGACGCAGCTCCAGCGCCTCCTTCAATCCCGGAACAATCGCCGCGCGATACGGCTGGTGCAGGCGGTCTTCCAGCGCCTCCCGCAGCATCTCGTAGTCCGCCAGCCGCAGCGCTTCCAGCAGAAACGCCACCCGCTGCACGTTGAAGATGGCGTCTGCACGCGACACCATGTCCGGCAACACCGCGCGCGACGCCTTCGTTGCCAGGCGCAGCTCCGGAGTCACCACTACAATTGCCAGCGACTCCGGCCACGTTGCGCGCAGCACCCGCAGCGCCCCTGGCACCTCGCAGCTCACCGTCAGTCCACCCAGCAGAGCCGCCGCAATGTTGTCCGGATGTCCCTCAAGCTCGCACGCAGTGGTCAGCAGTTCCTGCTCATCCACCTCTCCGGCCACCGCCTCATAGAGCCGCAACCCTGCAACCGTGGCTGCTGCGCTGCTGCCCAGTCCGCCCTTCATCGGAATCTCGCTCTCCACCGTCACGTTCATCGAGGGGAATGCGAATTTGTGCCGCGCCGCGATGAACCGGAAGGCGCGCTCAATGTAGTTCTCGCCCTCCAGCTTCATATTGGCAAATGTAAATCTTAGCTCTCCCTCACCCGGAGCGATGCGGACGTGCAGCGTCAGGTAAAGCTGAACCGCCACTGCCAGCGTGTCAAAGCCCGGTCCAATGTTTGCAATCGAGCCCGGAACACGGATGATCATTTCCTCTTCATGAATGCGCATGTGCCTCCTCCCGCTGGTGAGCCTTGATGATAAAGTTCGTATCCTTCAGCACGTGTCCCGTGAGAATTGCCACCACGCTCGCATCCTCGATAACCGCGCCGCTTGCGCGCAACTTGCGCAATCCCGCCAGGGTCGCAGCCGACGCCGGTTCGCATCCAATGCCGTCGCGGCCAATCACGGCCTTCGCTTCGGCAATCTCGTCGTCCGTCACGTCCAACACCTGGCCGCCCGTTGCACGCACCCCGCGAAGCGACTTCTTCCAGGAGCGCGGATTTCCAATGCGGATCGCCGTTGCCACTGTTTCCGGTTCACTCACCGGCGTCAGTTCCTCAGCCCCATCGCGCCACAGTTGCGCAAACGGATTTGCCCCCGCCGCCTGTACCACGATCATGCGCGGGGCGCGGTCGATGAATCCGTAGCGCAGCAATTCGTCGAACGCCTTGCTGAATGCGGCTGAGTTTCCAAGGTTGCCGCCTGGCACCACGAGGTAATCCGGAGCCTTCCAATCAAGCTGATCCATCAGCTCGAACATCGTCGTCTTTTGGCCCTCGATGCGGAACGGGTTGATCGAATTCAGGAAGTAGATGCCCTCGCCTGTCTTTTCCAGCAGCGTATTGAGCGCATCGTCAAAGCTGCCTTCAACCTCCACCACCTCCGCGCCAAAATCCAGCGCCTGTGCCAGCTTGTTTAAAGACACTTGCCCGGCCGGCAGATAGACTCTTCCCGTCACCCCTGCCCTCGCCGCATAAGCCGCAAGCGATGCCGCAGTGTTTCCCGTCGATGCGCAGGCCACAACCTTGGCGCCCGTGTGCACCGCCTCCGTCATTCCAACGGTCATCCCCAGGTCCTTGAAGCAGCCCGTCGGATTCCATCCGAGATGCTTGAATTGCAGATCGCGCACCCCGGCCCACGCGGCGGTCTTGTGTCCGCGCACCAGCGGCGTGTTCCCCTCGCCAAGCGTCACCACTTCGCTTGCAGCGTAATCAGGCAGAAATTCGCGATACCTCCAAACCCCGCTGATATCGCGGGGATCGCGAGAACTGCGGCGCTCGCTCCACAACTTCTTCAGCGCCTGCGCATCCACAGAGGTTGCGGCCACATCAACCTCCAGCAGCCCCCCGCAGGCGGGACAGGCAAGAGCCGGGTCGTGCAGAGCGAGCGTGGTCCCACAGTGTTCGTCAAAGCAGCGGAGTTGCATCAAAGCTCCTTCGTCAGAATTGGCATCGTCAGCGGTTCATGTACCAGGAAGTCCAGCTTGCGGATATCGCGCATGGCGGCTTCAAGTTGTTCGGCGGGGCAGTGCTCCAGCGTGACCACAAAGGGCAGCGCATCCTTGTTGAAGCCGGGCTTTTGCAGCAGCGCGTCAATGTTGATGGAGTGTGTTGCCAGCGCATTTGCAATCGCCGCCACAATGCCCGGACGATCGCGCACCGTGAAGCGCAGGTAATACTCCGAAGCAAAATTGCCCGTCACCGGCAGCACATCGGCTGCCACCTGCGGGCGCGCAGCGTCGCCGAATCGTCCGCGCGCAATATCCAGCAGGTCGCTGACCACCGCCACTGCCGTCGAGTGTCCGCCCGCGCCGTGTCCGCTGAAGGCCGTTTGCCCGCCGTACTTGCCGCTGGAGAGCACCAGGTTCAGGCTGCCCGTTATGTGCGCCATCGGCGAATCGATCGGCACCAGGGCCGGCTGCACCGACGCATAGATGTGTCCGTCGCGCCGCTCTGCCCGTGAGATCTGTCGAATCGTACATCCCAGCTCGTGTGAGTACGTGAAGTCCACCGCGCCAATGCTGCGGATCGACATGCACGGAATCTGCTCCGGTTGCACGATTCCTTTCAGCCCGATGCGCGACAGAATCACCAGCTTTGCCCGCGCGTCATAGCCGTCCACATCGTCCGTTGGGTCTGCCTCTGCGAATCCAGCTCGCTTCGCATCTTCCAGTGCGGAGTCAAACGAGACTCCCTCGTTTTCGATCTTCGTCAGGATATAGTTGCACGTCCCGTTCAGGATGCCGCATACCTTGTACAGTTGATCGCCCGCCAGCCCTTCCTGCAGTGCGTCGATCACCGGCACTCCACCTGCCACCGATGCACCGAAGGAAATCGCTCCACCATGCTTGCGTGCCAGGGCCGTAAGCTCCGGCCCGTGCTTCGCGATCAACTTCTTGTTTGCCGTCACCACCGATTTTCCCGCCGTCAGCGCGCGCGCAATCCAGTCATGTGCCGGATCGATACCGCCCACCAACTCCACCACAATGTCCGCGTCGGAAGCCAGCACCTGTTCCGCGTCGCTCGACCAGCGAACATCGTCTGCCACCCACGCCACGCGCTTGCGCTCCACGTTGCGGTTGAATACGTGCGAAAGTTTCAGCGGTGAGCTCGCTGGCTGGTCGGCAAGAATCCTCGCGACCGCGCTGCCCACAGTTCCAAATCCGAGAATAGCCACCTTCAACGCGGGAGCCGTCGCCGGGGATGCCTGATCCATTGCAGTGGTAGAAGCCAATCTCTTTCTCCAAGCCCTATAAGGCGAAATGCTACGCTTGCGCTGTCTCTCGTGATGCCGTGGCCGATGTATGCGACGGAGTGGCCAGTGGCAGCTCGAACAGGTGCCGGTGCAACTGCTGCACTGCCTTTACCGCATCCTTCTCGTCCACCACAAAACTCACACTGATCTCCGAAGATCCCTGCGCGATCATGCTGATGTTGATCCCGGTTGCCGCCAGCACGCCGAATACCTCCGACGCGATGCCCACGCGTCCGCGAATGTCCTC
>CAILAZ010000287.1 GCA_903832295.1 uncultured Acidobacteriota bacterium | reverse complement strand
GGGACGTTTTGCGCTGTCGTACTGCTGCTCGTAGATGCAGTAGCCCGTGATCGACATCTCTTCTTCGCTTGAGATAACAAACCCCAACGATTTCCTGTGTTCGTCAAACTTCTCCAACACCCCCTTCAGCTTCGGCCGATAGCTCCACGGCAGCACTGGCGTAACTTCACACAGTCGAAACGTGGCCGTGATGCCCAGGCAATCTGCGGCCACCGCCCTGGATTCTCGAGGCACCTTGCCGTCCACCGGAAACCTGATTCCGCACACTAACCTCGATCCATACTCGTTCAACTTCCTCACACGTTCGTGGATCGGTACGCTGTTTCCGGTGCACTTCACTCCTCCGAAGAATCCAGTGTGCTGTTCAACGCAGCAGTAGCAGACAATCGAGGTAAACTCTTCGTCTGACATCTCCAGGTTGGCCTCCTGCACCTGCCCCGCAAGATTCTCCACCGCTTCAATCATCCGCTTCGCATTCGCGTCCTCTACGGGGCGCAGACCGGAGCCAGCCCTTGCCATCCCCCGATTCTCCATGCTGCGCCCGATATGCCGAACCACTGATGCCGCGTTCAGAATGAGTGTGGGTAATAACGACATCGGAACCTGCCCCCTCGATAAAACTCGTGAGGCATCATCATCACCCGCGCGGCTCCCGCTGTCATGTGCGCCTGTCACCTCGCGATGTGTCTCTCAAGTTGTGCACAGCAAAAAAGGGCGCGGAGTCCATCTCCGCGCCCTTCCATTGCAACCCTTCAACGCCTTAATTGAACATATCCTTCATCTTGTTAAGCAGGCTGCGCTTCACCGGCTGGTTCTCCTGACCCAGCGTTCCCGCCAGCTGTTCCAGCAGCTCTCTCTGCTGCCGCGTCAGCTTGCCCGGAGTCGCCACCTTCACTTCCACAAACAGGTCGCCCCGTCCGCCGGAGTTCAGCACCGGCATCCCCTTTTTCCGTACCCGGAAGCTCGTTCCCGTCTGCGTCCCTGCCGGAATATCCAGCGTCGCTTCGCCTTCCAGCGTCGGAATCTTCACCGTCGCTCCCAGCGCCGCCTGCGTAAATGAAATTGGAATCGCGCAGTGCAGGTCTTTCCCGTCGCGTTCAAAGAATGCGTGTTCGGTCACGTGCAGCACCACGTACACATCGCCCGCCGGACCGCCATCCACTCCCGCGTCGCCATGCCCCGTGTAAAGAATGCGCGTACCGTCCTCCACTCCCGGAGGCACCTTCACCTGCAGCGTGTGCGTCCGGCTCAGCACCCGCTGTCCTCTGCACTTCGCGCACGGATTCTCAATCATCGTCCCCGTGCCCTGGCACACCGGACACGTCCTTGCCACCGAGAAGAATCCCTGCTGGTACCGCACCTGCCCGTGCCCTTCGCACTGCTTGCAGCGGCTCGGAGCCTTGCCCCCAGCCGCGCCCGTGCCCTTGCACTCCTCGCAGGCCTCGCGCCGTCTCACCTGGACTTCCTTCTCCACCCCAAACGCCGCGTTCTCAAACGTAATCGTCAAATCCTCGCGGATGTCCGCCCCGCGCTGTGCCCTCGAGCGCCTTCCTCCGCGCCCCCCGCCTTGCCCGCCGAACAAATCGCCAAAGCCAAACATCTCGCCAAACAGGTCGCTCAAATCCACCTGCTGGAATCCGCCCTGTCCGCCGCCGCCTCCGCCATTGGTAAACGCGTCGTGCCCGTAGCGGTCATACGCTGCCCGCTTCTGCTGATCGCTCAGCACCGCGTACGCCTCGCCGCACTCCTTAAAGCTCTCCTCCGCCGTCTCGTCCCCCGGATTGCGGTCCGGGTGAAACTGCAATGCCAGCTTGCGGTAGGCGCTCTTGATCTCAACATCCCCCGCTGTGCGGGAAACCTGCAGGACTTCGTAGTAATCGCGTTTTGTTCTGGTAGCCAGTGTTTGCAAAGACCGCCGGAGCGGTCGTCCTCCATGGCGCGTGGCGCCGGGTCAGCCTACTTGTTCGGGGTCTGTGCCACGCGGACCATTGCCGCCCGCAGTACGCGGTCGCGAAGCTTGTAGCCGCGCTGCAACTCGTCCAGCACGTGGTTGTCCGCAACCTCGTTGCTGTCCACCATCTGGATCGCCTGGTGCAGGCTCGGGTCAAACGGTTGTCCCTGTGCCGCAATCGGTTCCACTCCCAGCTTCGTCAGCACGTCGTGGAATTGACGGTCGATCAGCTCCACCCCCGAGCGCATGTCGGCCGTGGAAATCCCTTCCACCTTCGCCGCCCGGTCCAGGCTGTCGAGAATCGGCAGCAGTTGCTTCAGCGTCTCCGTCAGCGCGTACTCGCGGAACTCAACCTGCTCGCGCGCATTCCGCTTGCGGAAGTTGTCGAACTCCGCCTGTAGTCGGGCCAGGCGGTCCAGGTACATCGCGTTCTCTGTCTTCAGCTTCTCCACCTCGGACGCCTGCGCGCTGTCGTCGCTCGCCTCGCCCTGGGGAAGTTCGTGCTCCACATCGATGGGAGTGTTCTGCATGTCTTCTTTTGTCATGATGTCGTTTTTATTCCGAGTCATTGAGTAGCTTGTCAAACAGCCGCGCAATGTAGGACACCGCGGTAATCGTGTGCTGATAATCCATCCGCGTCGGCCCTATCACCGCCAGCCTTCCCACTATCTCCTGCCCGCTCCGCGCCGGAGCCCCGATCAGCACAAAGCTGCTCAGGTCTGGCATCGTCTCTTCGAGTCCGATGATCACCCGCACCGCCTCCTGCCGCGTGTCCACGTAGGAAGAGAGCAATTCCACAATCCGGGTTTTCTCCTCCAGCGTCTTCAGCAGCTGCCGCAGCCGTTCGGAGTCGTTCTCCCGCGAAACCAGGTTCGCCGTTCCTTCCACATAAACCGCGCCCAGCTCATCCTGCGTAGTCAGCGCACCGCTCTGGTAGAGCTGCGCCACCGACCGCATCAGCCGGTCGTACTCGCTGCGCTCCTGCTCAATCCTTCGCTCCAGCTCCCGCCGCACATCCTCAATCATCCACCCGCGGAAGTTGTCATTGATGTACCGCGCCGCCAGGTCCAGCTCCGCCTGGTTCACGTCGTGCGGCAGCCGCAGCACCCGGTCGCGGACTACGCCGCTGTTCGTAACCACAATCGCCAGCACCCGCTGTTCCCCAAGCCGCTGGAAGTGAACATGCTCCAGCGCCTTGCGCGGTCCTGCCGAAGTCATCGCCACTCCCACCCCGGACGACATCAGCGAGAGCACGTGCGACGTGCGCTCCATAAAATCCTCAACCTCGTTCACTCCGTGGAAGTATCGCTGAATCGTCAGCTCATCATCCGGCTTCAAACTCACCTGGTCTGACAGCTTTTCCGCGTAATACCGGTACCCCTCCACCGAGGGCACGCGTCCCGACGAAGTATGCGGCTGTGCCAGCAACCCCGCCTCGGCCAGGTCCGCCATCACATTGCGAATCGTCGCCGCGCTCAGTCCTTCTCGGTTGCGCCTCGCCAGCGTGCGCGATCCAACCGGCTCACCAGTAGAGATGTAGGTCTCCACAATCGCCGTCAGTATCTCCTGCTCACGCCTGCCGATCGTCGCCATCGCCAATACCTCACCGCCACCCGGCGGAAAATCCCTCCAGGAGCGAGTTGCCTTATTTAGATGCAGCAGCTTAATCCGCGATGCGGGTTGTACGCCTGCTCTGGCTGAAGGAACTCCCCCAAGTTTAGCAAAGTCCCCTCAAGTTTGCTTCGGCTTGTGCCAAGAGTGCTGCACTCGCCCCGCCCCCGGGTTGCCCAGAGTTGGCTCCTTCCAACTCTGGAATCCACAACTGAGCAACACTCGCTCCCAAGCCCAGTACGCGATTTCCAACCATTATCCATTCAGTCACCCATCCCCCATTTTTCCTAGTACCACCCAGTCAATCGTTCCGGACCTGCCGGAACGATTACCCACCCAGTCACTCCCCCCACCGCAAGGGATTGCCATGAAAATCAATCGTTTACCCCTCGTGCAGAGCACCCCAAAAACCCGTAGAATTACCTCGAATTCACAAAACCCCAGTAAACGCGGGCTCCCGCCGTCCCTGCCCGCATGAAGGCCCCATGCTCTTCAAAACCCTCAGTGCCGCCGTTTACGGAATTGATGCCAATCTCATCGACGTCGAAGTGGACGTTTCCGGCGTCAAGATGAACGAAGACCACTTCACCACCGTCGGCCTGCCTGACACTGCCGTGCGCGAGAGCCGCGAGCGCATCCGCGCCGCCCTCAAAAATTGCGGCTATGACATACCTCCCACTCACATCACCATCAACCTCGCCCCCGCCGACCTCAAGAAAGAAGGCTCCGGCTTTGATCTCCCCATGGCCCTCGGAATCCTCGGCGCCTACGGTGGCCTCAAGAAACAAGACCTCGGCGACTACGTCATCGTCGGTGAACTCTCGCTCGACGGCAGCCTGCGACCCGTGCGCGGAGCCCTGCCCATCGCGGTTGCCGCTCGTGCCGCAAAAATCGCCAACCTCCTCGTCCCCGAGCAGAACGCACGCGAAGCCGCCGTCGTCGAAGGCGTAAGAGTATTCCCCATGCGCAGCCTGCTTGACGTCGTGCGCCTCATCAACACTGGCGTTGGTCCCACGCCGCTTGTCGTTGACAGCCAGGCGCTGCTCGAACAGGTCGAACATTTTCCCGTCGATTTCAAAGACGTGCGCGGCCAGCACACCGCCAAGCGCGCGATGGAAGTTGCCTGCGCCGGAGGCCACAACATCCTGATGATTGGCCCTCCCGGCGGCGGCAAGACCATGCTCACAAAACGCATGCCCACAATTCTGCCGCCGCTTACATTCGAAGAAGCCCTGGAGACCACGAAGATTCACAGCGTCGCCGGAGTGCTCGACGCAGGCAATGGACTTGTGGGCGTGCGCCCATTCCGCGCACCGCACCACACCATCAGCGACGCGGGCCTCATCGGCGGCGGCGCTGTTCCGCGTCCCGGAGAAGTCTCGCTCGCGCACAACGGCGTGCTCTTTCTCGATGAGCTTCCTGAGTTTCCGCGCAACGTTCTCGAAGTGATGCGCCAGCCTCTGGAAGACGGCACGGTCTCGATTGCGCGCGCTGCGATGTCGCTTACATTTCCCGCGCGCTTCATGCTGGCGGCGGCGATGAACCCCTGTCCATGCGGTTTTTTCAACGACCGCGCCCGCGAGTGCAAGTGCACTCCGCCGATGATCCAGCGTTACATCTCCAAGATCAGCGGACCGCTGCTCGACCGCATTGACATTCACATCGACGTGCCCGCCGTGAACTACAAGGAGCTTCGCTCCACCATTCAAGCTGAACCGTCGTCGGCCATTCGCGACCGAGTGTTGCAGGCGCGCAGCCGACAGTTGACGCGCTTCCGTGCCGCGGGAGAAAAGTTCTACGCCAATGCGCAGATGGGTTCGCGCCAGATCCGCACCTTCTGCGAACTCTCCGCCGACTGCGAGCGGCTACTCGAACGTGCCATGACCCAGCAAGGCTTAAGTGCACGCGCCCACGACAGAATACTGAAGGTCTCGCGGACGATTGCCGACATAGAAGGGGCGGAACAACTGGAAGCGAAGCACATCGCGGAAGCGATACAATACCGCACACTGGATCGCACGTACTGGGCTTGACGACGCAAGAGGTGAATGTATGACGGACCCAATCGACCAACTCGGCGATCTGCAGGGACCGTCCTCTGCTGCCCGCATCGGTGGACCGCAGATGTCCGGAGCCCCCGCCGGAGGCGCGCAGCCGCTTGGGCAGATTCTCTCCATGCTGGCGCAGGAGTTCGGCGGTTACTCCTCGGCCGATCAACTTGCGGTGCTGCTCGCCAGCGTGCGGCTTGTTGCAGGAGCAGGTGTGCCTGCAGTGGATGTTGCCAGTGCAATGTATAGCAGTCCCAATGTGCTGGACGCGTTGCGCGACGGCAATCCTGAACTGGCCAAGCAGATGATCGTGGGGCAGGTAAATGAAGCGCTCAGCCAGTTGCGCGACGTGGGTGTGGCTGATGCTGGCTTGCGCACGATGAGTGCGTCGGGATTTTCCGCAGTTGAGATTGCCATGGCCATGCGAACTGTTCCGGCCTTGCAGAACGCGCTGGCGCAGGGTGATCCCGCTCAGTTGCGGCAGATGCTTCCCACCGTTCACGAGATGTTCCGAGATGATGGACGCGCCACCCACAGCGATCCCGCGCTGCTTGCGGCCCTGGGAGAGCGCTTTGTTCCCGGCCTCGGGGGAGGACAGGGCGCGTGGGTTGAGCAGTACGGCAACCGGATTCGCGCCGCAGAAAAGCGGTCCATCGGCGAAGTTCGGCTACAAGATCACCCGGAACTGATCCTCTTCCCGGGCAGCACGCCCCCGCCGGTCGATGAAAGCTCGGCGACTTTTGGAGCTTGGGTGATGGCGGTCGTCGTGGGTGTTGCTCTGCTGCTGATGATCCTGTCTCGCTGCTAGCCGCGCCTCACTTGTTAGTCTGTCGCTCCTCCTCCGCCGCATCCAGGATCAGCTTCCATGCCAGCTCCACGTCCCCGAGGCCGGTGGCGATGTTGCCGATGGCGATGCGGATGACGAACTGCCCGTTGAGCGCGGTGTGAGAGAGGAAGGTGCTGCCGCTGGTGTTGACCTTTTCAATCACGGCTTTGTTCAACTCGTCGCTGCCCTTCAATCGAAAGCAGACGACGGAGAAAGGAACCGGTGCGATTCGCTCGAAGCGTTCGTCGGCGTCCACCCACCCGGCAAATTCGCGAGCGAACTGGTTGTGGCGGCGGAGAAATTCCATGACGCCATCGCGTCCGAAGTAGCGCAGGATGAACCACAGTTTGAGCGAGCGGAAGCGATGACCGAGCGGCACGCCGTAGTCCATCAGGTGCACGGCGCGCGGATCTTCCGAAGCGCGCAGATACTCCGGCACCAGGGAAAGAGCCTGCCGCAGGATGTGGGGCTTGCGGGTGTAGAAGGCGCTGAGGTCCATCTGGGTCATGAGCCACTTGTGGGGATTGGGGACGATGGAGTGGGCGCGTTCGATGCCCTTGAAATGCGCGGCGCACTCGGGAAGCAATGCGCAGGGGCCGGCGTAGGCGCAGTCCACGTGCAGCCAGAGGTTGAACTCTTCGGCCAGCGCGGCGCACTCGGCCACCGGGTCCACGCTGGTTGAGGAAGTAGTGCCGATGGTGGCGACGATGCATGCGGGCTGGAGCCCCGCGCGCAGGTCGGCCTCGATCAGCGAGCGCAGAACATCGGTCTTCATGCGGAACTCGGCGTCGCTGGGGACCTTGCGCACGTTCTTCTGCCCGATGCCGACGGCCATCGCGCCTTTCTCAACCGACGAGTGTGCCTGGTCAGAGGTATAGACGACGAGGTTGCCGTGGTATCCCTCCTCGCGCGTCTCGGGCTGGGCGAATTCGCGGGCGCAGATGAGGGCGTGCATGGTGCTGGTGGAGGCCGTGTCATAGATGATGCCGAAGAACTCCGGCGGCAGGGTGAGCCACTCGCGCAACCAGCCGAGAGCGACCTGTTCGAGTTCAGCGACGGCGGGCGAGGTCTTCCAGTGGAGCCCGTTGGTGTTCATGGCGGCGATCAGCAACTCTGCGAGAATGCCCGGAGTGGAGGCCGAGGTTCCGAAGTAAGCCATGAAGCCGGGGTGGTTCCACTGCGTGACGGCCGGAAGAATCTTGCTCTGGAAATCCGCGAGGATGGTCTCGAAGCTTTCGCCCTGCTCAGGCGCATGCGCGGGGAGAGCGTCCACGAGTTCGCCAGGGCGCATGGTGGGCAGCACGGGAATGGCGCGGATGTTGCCGAGGTAGGCGGCGATCCACTCCACGCTGCTGTGGGCAGAGAGGCGAAAGTCTTCTACATAGCGCGACCAGGCTTGCGGATCGTTCGGGTCAGGCAGGTGCTTCTCAGACATGATGGCTCCGGGAAAGCTGAATTTTACCGCAGCGGAAACATCCGGCAAAACTGTGAGGGCCATCACAGCCAAGGCGATTATGAGAAGATGACAATCAACGCAGCGTTAATCGCGGGCCAGCGCTGAAATTCCAGGGGAGCTGATGCACGAACTATCCATTGTCTCTTCCGTACTCGATCAGCTTGAGGATTTGAAGAAGCAGCAACCGGAAGGCACGGTCTTCTCTAAGGTGGGGCTGCGCGTGGGAGAACTGGCGGGGGTCGATGTGGACTGCCTGCGATTCGGCTTTGAGTGCGTGGTGAAGGATACCAACTGGGAACATCTCGTGCTGGAAATTGAACAAGTAGCGCGGCGCCAGCAATGCCCCGGCTGCAAAGAAGAATTCCAGGCGGAGAACTGGGCCACCGCGTGCCCGAAGTGCGGCGAGGCCGCAACCATTACCATCGCTGGAGAAGAGCTCCAGATTGCATACGTCGAGGTGGATGAATGAGCCAGATTGTGGTTGAGAAGAAGGTCCTGAACGAGAATCAGAAGCTTGCCGCCGAGTTGCGCGAGAAGTTCCGCGAGCACAAGATCCTGGTGGTGAACATCATCAGCTCACCCGGTTCAGGCAAGACCACGCTGCTGGAGCGCACCCTGGAGCGGATGGACAAAAGCAAGCGCGTAGTCCTGCTGACCGGCGACCTGCAGACGGAAAACGATGCAAAGCGGTTGGCGCAATGGGGGTTCCCGGTGAAGCAGATCATCACCGGAGGTACCTGCCACCTGGATGCGAGGATGATCGAAAAGCACCTGGCAGAGTGGCCGCTGGATGGCTTCGACGTGCTGATCATTGAGAACGTGGGCAACCTGGTTTGCCCAACCAGCTACGACCTTGGCGAGCATTTCAAGATCGTCATCCTGAGCGTGACCGAGGGCGAGGACAAGCCGCTGAAGTATCCTTCGATCTTCGTGAAGTCGGAGTTGATGATCCTGAGCAAGGTGGACCTGCTGCCGTATGTGCCATTTGACGCCGAATTGGCGAAGAAGAACGCGCGCTCTGTGCATCCGGGCATCGAGATCATAGAGACATCGAGCAAAGGCGAAGGGCTGGATCAGTGGATGAAGTGGCTGGAAGAAAAACTTGCTGCCGTCAAGTCCGGCGAGTTGGTTTCAGCCTGAACTGAGAGTGGAGAGAAGGCCGGGGAGTTACGCTCTCCGGCCTTTTTGCGTTTGCCGGTTGCGCTCTGCCCGGGGGAACGGATACAAGGAAAGCAGTGACTCTTCGCAGGATATTCGGATTGTGGATCACGCTGCTGCTGGCGGCGTCGGCGTGCGCGCAGGCGAATGCGGTTCACGCCGCGTCCGCACAGGAGTTGCGAGCCGCCATTCGACCGCTGGGCAGCACTCTTCGGGTGTTGCAGATCACTGCGCATCCGAGCGATGAAGATGGAGCGCTGCTGCTCTACCTGGCTCGCGGACAGGGTGCGCAGGTTACGCTGCTCACGCTTACGCGCGGGGAGCGCGGCGACAACCGCAGCGCCGTACTGGAGCCGACTGCGCAGGGACTGCTGCGCACCATGGAGCAGCTTGCGAGTGATGGCCGCTACGGCGTGGAACAGCGTTTTACGCGGGTGCTGGATTTTGGATTTGCACGCACGGCGGGGGAGGTCTTTGACCGCTGGGCCGGACACGATGTGGCGCTCGGCGATGTTGTACGAGTGATTCGCGAGTTGCGTCCGGAGATCATCATCACTCCGTTTGATCCCAGTGCCCCGGACGGGGATGGTCAACACGAGGCGGCGGCAATTCTGGCACAGGAGGCTTTCCGCGCAGCAGCCGATCCCAAGAAGTTCCCCGCGCAACTGAGGGATGGCTTAGAGCCCTGGCAGGCCAGGCGTCTGTTTGCGCTGGCGCGCTCCGGGGGGTACACGGTGGCCTTCCACTCCGGCGAGATTGGCCGCGGTGAACTGGAAAGCTGGCAGCAGCAAGCCGAGCGCGCGCTGGCGGTGCAGCACTCGCAAGAGGGTGCGTGGCATGCGCCTCGCGAAGCAGTACGCCACTATCGGTTGATCGATTCCGCGCCGGAGACGGCGATGCCGGACGGCGCAGAGGATTTTACGGACGGACTGAATACGGGACTTGCCTCGCTTCTGAGTGCGCTGGCATTGGGCAGCGAAGAAGTACGTGTCGAGTCACACGTGAAGGCGATGACCGAGGCCTTTGCAGCAGCCATGGAGTCCACGGGAGAGCGGACGAAATGTGTCTCCGCTGTGAGCGAATACCTGCGAAATCTCGGCGGAGTTGAGGATCGGCTTGTCGGGACGCGCGTTCCAGCATGGCTCCGGGCAGAAGTTGCGACGAAGCGGCGCCAGGCGGAGCACGCGTTGGCAGTGGCAGCAGGTGTACACGTTCATGCCAACCTTATGCAAGAGAGCGCGGGGTCAGAGTTCTATGTGCTGACTCCGGGGGCGAACTTTGCTGTGGAAGCGAAGGCGGAGCAGGACGAAGCCGCGAACGTTCGTATTGTGGGAATGGAACTGAAGGCGGAGGGTGGGCGCTGGAGCCCGCGACGCGAGTGGACCGCCGGAGCGACACGTGCGGTGTTTCGTGGAAAAGTTCCGCCCGATGCTCCATTCACGCGCCCGACATTTCTCCTGGACGACCGCGCAGATGGCGCGTACCGCCTTCTGGATGAACGCAGCGCCACGCTGGCGATGCCGCCACCATCGCTGCAGGTTGTGGTTGAGATGGAGATCGAAGGGGAAGTGGTGCGATTCAGCGTTCCGGTGGAAGGCAAGGACATGCAATCGCAGGTGCGGACCGCAATGGTGGCGCCCCCGATTTCAGTGATCGTGGAGCCTCGCACCCAGTGGAACCAGCAGACGAATCTGGCGTATGGCGAAATCCGGGTGCGGGTGCGCAGCAATGTCGGAAACCTGCAGAGCGCACTGCTCTCGGTACATCCCGCCCCAGGTTGGCGCGCTGAGCCCGAGCACGAGGCACTTGAGATTGAAGGCCGAGGAGAAGAGCACACCTATCGCTTCTTCCTGGTGCAGGAACGTGGCGGCGACGGAGAGGTTTCGGCAAGGGCGGTGGTCCGCTGGGGTGGAATCGTCTTCGACCAGGGCTACACGGTCGTTCCTGGTCCCTCCGGGCAGGTCGCTTTTGACTATCGCTCTTCCAGTGGATCGATGGTTCCGGTAAAGGTGGAGATTCCGGGGAATCTCACTGTCGCATACGTTGGGGTGGAGGGCGATGCAATCCCGGCGGCGCTCCGCGACCTCCATATCGACGTGACCGAACTTCGCCGCGAGGAGTTGGAGCAGGGACGGCTGGGAAAATACTGGGCCATCGTATTTGGCCCGCACGCCGTGGACGCGCATGACGAGCTTGCGGGCGCCCGAGAGCGTCTGCTTCTTTACGCAAAGGAAGGCGGCGCAGTGCTGATCCTGGGGCAGTCCGATGCCGCCCAATTTGCACGCAACGCACCCCTTCCGTATCCCATGGAATTGGGGACGGCGCAGGTCAGCAATGAAGCTTCAGCGGTAGAGATGATCGACCAACATGACGACGCTTTTCAGGAACCAAACGAGATCAGCGATGAAGATTTCCGGGGCTGGATTGAGGAGCGGGGAAGACACTTTGCGCGTAGTTGGAACGCGCATTACGAGCCCCTGCTGCGAATGGGAGATCATGGGCAACCGCTCCAGGAGGGATCACTGGTCCGGGCCAGGTATGGCCGTGGTTCGGTAGTGTACTCGGGGCTGTCCTTTTCGCGGCAGCTTTCCGATGGCGTGCCGGGCGCGCTCCGGTTGCTGGTGAATCTGCTCAGTTCCAGCGCTGAACTGCGCCACTAGAATTGCTTTCCCTTTGGCTGCGATTGCAGTAGAATCACGCGTCGTCCTGAACTACACCGAAGTTAAGTGCCTCACCCCTACATAAGTGCATTTTTTCAATGGAGATCAAGATGAAACGCATTTACATAGCCGCTTATCACCAATCGAAATTCGGCAAGTTGCTCGGCATGACGGTTCCGGAAATTGCGAAGAACTCGATTGAGGGCGTCTGTAAGGAAATCAGTGCCGACCCCTCCCTTCTTGACGTGGGCGCAGTCGCGACCGCGTGCAACATCTCACTGAATGACCAGGGCCTTGTCTCCGGGCTGGTGGCGTCGGTTCCCGGACTGGCCAGCAAGCCAATCGAGAGCGTGGAAAACGCCTGCGCCTCGGGTGGACAGGCCGTCCTCTCGACGATTTTGAAACTCCAGGCGGGGATGGGTGAGACCGGCTTTGCGATGGGGTACGAGAAGATGCGCGACGCCGAGGGCAAGATGGACGGCAAACTCGTTGGCAGAGCTTTGGGCGTGTACTCGCACCCCGATGAACGCGAGGGGAAGACCTACATCTTCCCGCACCTGTTCGCCGAGATTATGGAGTGCTACATCAAGCACAACAAGGTGACAGAGAGAGAACTCGCTGCAGTTGCGGTGCAGGAATATGCCAACGCAAATCTGAATCCGCTGGCGCAAATGAACAAGGTAAAGCTCACGCTCGATGACGTTGCCAACATTTCTGACCGGAACCGTTACATCGTGGATGGCCTGCCGCTGAAGACCTATGACTGCTCGCAGATCACGGATGGCTATGCCGCACTGATTCTGGCGACGGAAGAAGGCCTGGCGAGGCTCGGGGTCAGCAAGGCGGATGCCGTGGAGATTGCGGGCTTCGGGCAGGCTACCGATCCGCTGCTCAAGGACGGACGCGATGTGCTGCGTCCTGCTGGAGCCAATGCGGCGATGAAGCGTGCGTACGCGATGTCTGGACTTACGCCTGCGGATGTGAACGTCGCCGAAGTTCATGACTGCTTCTCCGTCATGGGCGCACTCGGTTCCGAGGTCATCGGCAAAGCCAAACAGGGCGAAGGCGCAAAGTTCTGGGTGGATGGAAAGGCGGCGGTGGACGGCGAATGCGGCATCAACCTTTCGGGTGGACTGATCGCCAAGGGCCATCCTATCGGAGCTACGGGCGTCGCCATGATTGGCTGGTGCTTCAACGAACTGATGGGCCGCGCGCCGGAGGGATTACAGGTGAAGAACCCCAAAGCCGCAGCTACGTTTAATGTGGGCGGGGCCATCTGCGCTTCGGTTTGCACGGTGTTGAAACGGTAGCGTGTCATCGCTCGATGTGATTCCAGAGGCCGGCGATATTCGCCGGCCTCTTTGCGCGCATGGCGCAACTCCTGCTACCATTCGCGCTCCCGTCACTGTGGATTCGTGCCGGGACGTAAAAGGAGGATTCATGGGTTTTAGCCGTTCCGCGACACTCAACCTCAGCCTCTTTATTCTCTCCGCTGCCCTCGCTGCGCAGACCGCCATGCCGCCAGATGTTCTGAAAGCGCAGATCAATAAGCAGATGCCCGAACTGTCGGCTACGTACAGACAGCTTCATCAGCACCCGGAGCTCTCGCATAACGAGGAGAAGACATCTGCGTTTCTCGCTGAAGAGTTGCGCAAAGCGGGCTATGAGGTGACGGAGCGGATCGGGAAATACAGCGATGGGTCGAGGGCCTGGGGCGTTGCTGGAGTGTTGAAGAATGGTGCCGGTCCCACAGTGCTAATCCGCACAGACATGGATGCACTGCCGGTGACGGAGGCGACCGGACTTGACTATGCCAGCCATGCGCGGTCGCAGAATGCGCAGAAGCAGGATGTGGGAGTCATGCACGCCTGCGGTCATGATATCCACATGACCGTGCTGCTGGGCGTGGCGCGGGAGTTGGCCGCGAACAAGGGAAACTGGCACGGCACCCTGGTGATGATCGGGCAGCCCTCCGAGGAGACCATCGAAGGTGCAAAGGCGATGCTGGCCGACAACTTTTACGAGCGGTTTCCCAAGCCGGATTACATTCTGGACGAGCACACGACCAACGACTATCAGGAGGGCCACATTGCACTAAGCCCCGGCCCAATGCTGGCCAGCGCAACCAGCCTCAGCGTTGTATTCCACGGCGTCGGGGGGCATGGTTCCAGGCCGGCAGCAGGGAAGGACCCAGTTGTGATGGGTGCGGAATTCGTACTCCTTGCACAGACCATAGTCAGCCGCCAGATCTCTGCGCAGGATCCCGCTGTGCTTACCGTGGGGACATTCCACGCAGGAACGAAGAACAACATCATTCCGGATGACGCGGTTCTGGGGCTTTCCATGCGTGCCTATTCCGAAGAGGTGCGGCAGAAATTGCTGGATGGGGTAATGCGCACCGCCAATGGCGTTGCCGTTGCGTATGGCGTTGCTCCCGACCGGATGCCAGAAGTAACCGTGCTGGAACTCACCGTTCCCACGGTCAACGATGCCGCGCTTACAGATCGCATGCGTAAGGTGGCAGCGGCGGCACTAGGAGCCTCAAATGTAGAAGCTGCCAAGGCGATCATGGGCAGTGAGGATGTCGGCTACTTCAGCCTCGATGGCAAGATTCCGTTCGTGATCTTCTGGCTGGGAGGATCTGATCCGGAGAAGTTGGAAGCCTCGAAGAAAACCGGAGTTCCCCTTCCCAGCAACCACTCCGCGCTCTTTGCTCCGGTCTATGAACCAACCATTCGCACCGGAGTCACAGCGATGACTGCGATGGCGCTGGACCTTCTGCAGAAATGAAGAGGCTGGCCGGTCACTCAACCAGGCGCGAGGGCATGATCCTGCCCTCGCCAGGGATGAAGTCGGCGGTGGAGTAGTCCTGAAACTCGTGGCAATGGGGACACTCAAAGCGGCCCACAGGGTTGTCAGCGGGAAGGGAATCGGTGCTCTTTCCTGCGACGGGCTCGCGGGGAAGCAGCGGAAAACGCAGAGCGCAAATCTTACATTCAACCAGCCATACCAGTGCCATTCCCCCATGTTAACGCACCCGCGTTCGATTGCGAACGCCTGGGAACCGCGCAAAAAACAACGGAACTGCGCTTCAGAGGCGGCAGTTCCGGTGGAAGTGCCGGTTTATTACCAGATGCGAACGCGGTCCGCAGGCGCAAGGAAGAGCTTACGTCCCGGCTGAATTTCAAATGAGGAATACCATGCGTCGATATTGCGTACGGTCGCAGCCCGGTATTCCGCCGGGGCGTGGCCATCAGTCAGGACCTGCTGACGTCGCGATTCTTCGCGTGACTTTGAAGCCCAGTTCTGGGCGAAAGCGATGAAGAATTGCTGGTCGCCGGTAAACCCGCCTTGAACAGGGGCAGGGGTTCCGGCAAGGGAAGCAAGGTAGCCGTCGTAGGCTGCGGAAATCCCGGCCACGTCGGCAATGTTCTCTGCCAGTGTCTGCTCGCCGTTGACGGAGAGATCTGGGAAAGGCTTGTAGGTGTTGTACTGCGCGGCGAGTTTCCGGGTTGCCACGCCAAAGTGGGCGAGGTCTTCCGGCGTCCACCAGTTGCGCAGGGCGCCCGTGGAGTCAAAGGTGCTTCCCTCGGTGTCAAAGGTATGGCTGATCTCATGACCGATGACCGAGCCGATCGCTCCATAGTTCGCGGCCGCCGGCGCCTCAGCATCAAAGAACGGCGGTTGAAGAATGGCGGCAGGGAAATTGAGCGCATTCTGCAGTGGAAGATTGACGGCGTTCACTGTCTGCGGGGTCATGGACCATTCCTTCTTGTCCACCGCAGAGCCGAGACGTCCGACATCCCGCCGATATTCAAACAAGCTCGCGCGCCGCAAGTTGCCCAGGATGTCGTCCGGCTTGATTTCCAGTGCTGAATAATCGCGCCAGCTCTCCGGATAGCCGATGCCCACGTAGAGCGTGCTGAGTTTGGCTTTGGCTTCTGCCTTGGTTGAGGGCGTCATCCAGTCCAGCCCGTCAATCCGCTTGCGGAAGGCTTCGATAATATTGGCGACCATGGCCTGGGCGCGGGCCTTGGCCTCCGGAGAGAAGTAACGCTGAGCATAGATCTCACCGACGGCATCGCCCAGCAGTCCATTGACGATCCGGACACCGCGCTGCCAGCGGGGCCGCTGCTGCGGTGTGCCGGAAAGGGTCTGACCGAAGAACGCGAAGCGCTCGGTTGCGAAGGCCTTAGGCAGTACGCCGGAGTACTCCTCAATCAGGTGGTAGGCGAGCCAGTCCTTCCATGTGTCCAGCGGTACCGAGGCAGCGAGAGCGGATTCACCGGTGAAGGCCGTGGGCTGCCACACGGTGAAACTCGCCTGGGTGGAGAGACCCGCGGCGCGGAAGAACTCGGTCCAATCAAGGCCGGGTGCTTTTGCAGCGAAGTCCGCCTGCTTCCATGTATTGTCGGCTTTAATGATGTCGTCATTCTCTGCGAGGCTGATGTGCTTCTCGGCGAGTGCGTGCTCCAGTTCGACGATGCCCTTTGCGCGTGCGTCAACCTCTGAGAACCCTGCGAGTTTGAGAGTCGCAGCGATGTGCGCCTGGTACTTGGCCCGCAGATCGCGCATGCGCTCGCTGCCGGAGAGATAATACTCACGGTCAGGAAGCACGATGCCGCCTTGCAGCAGGTATGCACCGTAGTGTCCGGAGTCATGGAATCCGGGTGCGACCCAGAGTCCAAACAGGTTGGCGGTGTGGAAGTTCGTGTTGTTCAGTGCGTCCACGTCGGTGCGGAGAGACTCGCCGAGTGCGCGCGCAAGCTGATGCTTGTCGTTGATTGCGCTGATGGATTTTAGTTGCGCCTGCAAGGGAGCAAGGCCCGCTGCTTCGATCGCCTGTTCATTCATGTAGGAGTTGTATAGGTCTGCGATTTTGCGGGTGCCGGTTCCGGCCTTGGCATTGGACTTTGCAGATTCCGCGATAATTTCAGCAGTGTGCTCGCTGGCAGTGTCGTCCAGTGTGCTGAAGACTCCAATGGCGCCGCGATCGCCGGGAATTTCCGTCTGCTTCAGCCATTCTCCGTTCGCATACTGATAAAAATCGTCGCCTGGATTCACCGCGCGATCCAAATGGTTAAGAGAGATGCCGTGGCTCGCCTTCGCGGGTGCTTGCTGCGCAAAAGCGGCAGATGTGAGAAGCAGAGTGGCACAAAGGAATATGCGCGAGAACTGGAAATGCCTTTTCATTGTTGCTCCGGGGACAGATACGTGATTTGGCCGCAATAAGTTTAGACGACAACGGGGGAGTTGGGTAGCGGCCATGAAAGCGGCAACTCGGACCAAAGAGAACGTCCCAGCCGATGCCGGGACGTTCTGGTGAAGTGCAGGATTACTGAATGCGCTCGAATTGGTACCCGGCCTTTGCCAGTGCAGCCAGCAGATGTTCAACGTGCTCTGTACCACGAGTTTCCAGAGTCAGGTCGATGGCTGTATCTCCCAGGTCCACGCCAAACTTGCGGTCGTAGGAGGTCTCCACGATGTTTGCGCGGTGGTCGGCAAGCACGCCGGTGAGGGTGTGCAGTGCGCCAGGATAGTCCGGCAGGTGAATTCTCAGCCGGATGAGGCGCCCATCCTTGGCAAGTCCGCGCTCAATGATGCGCGAGAGAATGCCTACGTCGATGTTGCCTCCACTGATGACGGCGACGATGCGCTTACCCGTGCAATTGATCTTGTGGTGCACCAGCGCGGCCACGGCAGCGGCTCCCGCTCCTTCGGCCACGGTCTTTTCGCGCTCCAGCAGCAGCAGGATAGCACTGGCGATCTCTTCCTCTTCGACGGTGACAATTTCGTCCACATACTTGCGCACCATGGGCATGGTGCGCTCTCCTGCACGGCGCACAGCGATGCCATCAGCAAGCGTGGACGCTACCGGCAGAGTCACCAGGTGACCGGCGTCAATCGCAGCCTTCATCGAAGGCAGGCGGGAGGTTTGCACTCCGATGACCTGGATGCGGGGGTTGATCTCCTTCAGTGCACAGGCCATGCCGCTGATGAGGCCGCCACCGCCAATTGCGGTGATGACCAGATCGACGTCAGGAGCCTGGCTGAGCAACTCGAGCCCAAGCGTGCCCTGTCCGGCAATCACCACGTCATCGTCGAAGGCGTGAATGAACGTCAGCCCAAGTTCGGCGGCGCGGCGCTTGGCTTCGTCACACGCTTCGTCGTAGTTCGCACCATGGAGAATGACTTCCCCACCGAAGCGGCGTGTGGCCATCACCTTGTTGAGAGGCGTTGCCATGGGCATCACGATCTGGGCACTGATGCCGCGCTTGCTCGCGTGGTAGGAGACAGCCTGGGCGTGGTTGCCGGCTGAAGCTGCGATCAATCCGCGATCGCGCTCCTCTTTGGAGAGGTCGAGAATTTTGTTGAGCGCGCCCCGCTCCTTATAAGCTCCGGTCATCTGAAGGTTTTCCATTTTCAGGAACACCTGATTGCCGGAGAGATGCGAGAACACCTCTGAATGCGAACAGGGAGAGAGGAAGAGGGACTCGCGAATCCGCGAGTAAGCTTTCCTCACATCGTCAACCGTCACCATTGCTGCTGCCGCGCCTGCGGACATGAGTTCATTCCTGATTGCGATGCGCTTAGTCCAGATGGCTTAAGAAGCTCGCGGGAGTATTGCCCTCAAGTATAAGCGATTCCACGGCTTCTCCCCACTCGGACGGTGAAATACTGGGCCGCGAGTCAACGTAAACACGCTCACGCGCATCTACTTACCCACAAGCTGAACGCAGAAACACTGATCGCCCTGGGCAAGCCTGGAGCGAAAGAGGAATAACGAATGGGAACTACGAAGTCGGAGTTCCGGTCCATTGTGGTCTTTGGCGGAGCCGGGTTTATTGGCTCGAACTGGACCGAGCGGCTGCTTAAGACAACCGACGCCAAGGTGCACGTCTTTGACAACCTCTCGCGCATGGGAGCCCGGCACAATCTCGATTACCTGCAGAAAATTGCAGGTCGCAACGGACGCCTGCAGATCACGGTGGGCGATGTGCGGGACGCGGCAATGGTGGGCAGAGTGGTGAAATACGCCACAGAGATTTACAACTTTGCCGCGCAAGTCGCGGTCACCACCTCCGTTGCTGATCCCCGGTTGGACTTTGAGGTAAATCTGGGCGGAACCTTCAATATCCTGGAGGCTGCTCGGCGGCATGGGCAAGATCCATTCCTCCTGTTTACCTCTACGAACAAGGTTTATGGCAATTCGGGCGACGGAGTTGTGCGCGCACTCGGAAGCAGGTATGTGGCATCGCGTAGCAGGGGAACCGACGAGACGCAACCGCTGGACTTCCACTCGCCTTACGGGTGTTCAAAGGGCGCGGCGGACCAGTATGTGCGCGATTATGCGCGCATCTTCGGTCTGCGCACAGTAGTCTTCCGCATGTCGTGCATTGCGGGGCAACGTCAGTTCGGCAGTGAAGATCAGGGATGGGTTGCACACTTCCTGTATTCAACCCTGGAAGGGAAGCCGCTGACGATTTTCGGGGATGGGCGGCAAGTGCGGGACGTGCTCCACGTCGATGACCTGCTCAATGCGTTTGAGGCGGCCTACGCCAACCGTAAGAGCACCGCCGGACAGATTTATAACATCGGCGGTGGAGAAGAGAATACAACATCACTTCTGGAGCTGATTGATCGTGTGGAGGAACTCACCGGTGCGCGGGCAGGTTACAACTTCTGCGATCCCCGCGCCGGAGATCAACTCATCTACGTGAGCGACAGTGCAAAGTTCCAGCGCGACACCGGGTGGAAGCCGAAGGCAGATCTTGACGTCATAGTGAAGAGCATTTACAAGTGGTACCGATCAAACCGCGAGCTCTTCGCGCCCTCGCGCTCCGAGCGCTATGCGCAAGCAGAGCTGCTCACGCCCATGCGGAGGGTGGCGTAGTGTCGAGCTTTGCCCTGGTCAATCCCAACTGGGATTTTGCAGGCTCCACGTACTTCGGTTGCCGCGAGCCGCACACTCCCCTTGAGCTACTGTTTGCCGCGCAGAAGATTCGCGCCAGGGGCGGCAAGGCGCTCGTGGTTGATGCCCAGACGGACGGCCTCACGATCGGCGAGGCGCAGGCGCGCGTCGCCGAGTTCGACCCCGACTTTCTTGTGATTCCTTCCGCCCCTTCCTATCTCTTCTGGCGCTGCCCGCCGCCTGAACTGCGGGTGCCGCGTGAGTGGCTCACCGGCATGGACGGGCGGGCGACAAAGGTGCTGATTGGCCCGCATAGCTCGGCAACCCCGCGGGCTGCAATGCGCAAGACGGGAGCGGATGTGGTGATCAAGGGGGAAAGCGAAGACGCGCTCGCCTCGCTTGCCTCCGAGCCCTGGGAGCTCATCGACGGAGTCTGCTTCCGTGACAGCAGCGGGCGCGAACACTACAGTGCCGGCCAGGCAGTTGTGGATATGAGCACTCTGTCCGCGTTGGACTTTTCCGATTACAGTGTCGAGCGGCACTGGCACCGCCATCATGTATTCAATCAGGGAAACGGACGCGGCGCCGAAGTGGAATTTGCCAGAGGTTGTCCGTGGAACTGCACGTTCTGCAACAAGCAGCTCTTCCGAAACAAGTTTCGGGAGCGCGATGTGAACGAGGTGCTGATCGAGATTGATCGCCTGATCTCCCGCGGTGTCGATTACATCTACTTTATCGACGAGATTTTTGGAGTGGGGAAGAACGTTCTACGGTTACTGGAGGAAATCGCGCGGCGCGATGTGCGTATAGGGTTTCAGACGCGCATTGACCTTTGGGACGAGCAGAAGCTCGATCTGCTTGGGCGCGCTCACACAATCTCGATCGAGTGTGGAATCGAGTCAATCACCGAGGAAGGCCGTGATGAGTTAAACAAGAACTGCCGTATGAGCACCGAACGCATCAGCCAATTGCTCATCTATGCACGGCAGCGGATTCCCTGGGTGCAGGCGAATCTCATTCTGACGGAACACGATCATCGAGATGAAATCCGGAGCTGGCAGGATCGCATGAAGGCAGAAGGCGTGTGGGTCAGCGAGCCAGTGCCCATGTATCCCTTCCCAGGGTCGCCACTCTATCTCCAGACATTCGGCGCGGCTCCGGACGACGAGGCATGGGAGCGTGCGCACCACCATTACACCGCAACGTTCGAGCCCAGGGGTTACAGCGACATCCAGGAGCAGCGTCCTGCCGCACTGGAGACTTTGGAACAGCAGACCCCGCGATAAAGTTCCCGCCTGCTTCGCCGATATCTCTTCTGAGCTCGCCTGAGTTCAGAAGAGGAGAGAAATGGCCCTCGTCACCTGGTCAGAAGAGTATTCCGTGGAAGTGGAGTCCCTGGATCGGCAGCATCAGAAGCTATTCGAGATGATGAATGAACTGCACGAGGCCATGAAAGCGGGGCAGGGAAGCCGCGTCGCTCCACAGATTCTCAATAGTCTGCTGGCCTATACTCGAGAACACTTCTCAGAAGAAGAGAAATTGATGAAGCGGGCCAACTATCCTGAGCTTGCCAGTCACAAGCTCGAGCATGACAAGCTGACTGAGGAAGTCGCTCAGACCGCCAGCGATTACGAGAAAGGCAGAATCATGCTGAGCATGAAATTGCCGGACTTTCTGCGCAAGTGGCTGCAGTCGCACATCGTCGCGCGCGATAAAAGATACTCGAACTACATGCAGGCAATTGGCATTCGGTAAAACGAGCTAGATTCATCCGCAGGGAAGGGGCAGCCGTGAATTCAGAAGCCGTACATACTCGAACCCTAATTTCGTGGCGATTGACCTTTCTGCACACTGGCAAGCTGCTCCATTATTTGACCCGGGCGATTCTGCTCACGTTGGCATCGGCGGGACTCGCATTTGCCTGGTTCTGTTGCTGGCTTGACCGCGCCCGCTCAAGCCGAAGCGCGACTGCGTGGGTGATTTCACCACGGGTGTCTGCCGGACCCATTTCTGAAGGGGGCGGGACGAAACTCGATGATAGGTTTCAGCCTCGCATGAACTTCGAAGAGCACAGGCCACAACCGCGCACAATTGATAGCCTCATCCGGAGCAAGGGTGTCCGCGGCTAAGGCTTGCGCTCGGTACCCGCTACACCGCCTTGTTGCTGACGCTGAGGTTCGTCGGCATGTCCCCAGCGCGGAATAAGCCGATCTCTCCCCGAGCAGCCAATCTCCGATTCAACACTTCAGCAGATCCTTCCCTCATCTGGTCCAAATCCTGAAAACCAACAAGATGCGGAGTAACTCCGACAGTCGCTTCTTGGCGCTGGCGCGCCCCGTTCATAGCAGCTAGGAGCCGATTGCTCTGCTTTGCGCCGGGAAAGTGCTGATTCGCGAAAAATATCGTGAAGAAAAGGCGAAAACGAAGGAATTCGGGCTTGACAGCCCACAGAATGGCGCTAGGATGGAGTCTCGAGGCTTGAAATGGAGTCTGGTGGAATGTAATCCCAAGCCAGACTTGAACGATCGAACAGCCTCCACGCTGGTAATCCAGCTTAAGTTTTCTCTGCCCTGGAAGGGCTATATGTTTCGCGGCAACTTCCCAACCCGACTGGATGACAAGGGCCGACTCAAAATCCCTGCTGATTTCAAGCATGAGATCGACAGGAGCTATGACGGGCAATTCTACATCACCAGCCGGGATGGAAGTGTTATCCAACTGTATCCCCTCAAGGAGTGGGAGCAGATTGAAGAGAAGATGACGAAACTGCCGACCCTTGATGACACCCTGGAGAAGTTCCTGAACGTTACCAGTTTCTACGGACAGACGGTGACGATGGACACGCAGGGCCGCCTGACGATTCCTGACCGTCTCCGCAATGAGTTCGGACTAAAGGGCGACGTGGCAGTGGTAGGCAAATTGAAGATGATCGAGATTCGTGGGTTGGAGGAATACACGCAGTACGTGAAGGCCAACCCGATCACTGCTGCTGACCGGACAGAGTTGAAGAAGATGGATCTCTAATGGATGGCGGTATGGAGTCTGAAGGCAGTGAAGGCGCTCTGACGGGCGCGCATGGCGGAAGACGTTTCAGTCATGCACCAGTTCTTTTAAACGAGGCAATCGACTTTCTGGCCGTGAAGCGCGGCGGGACATATATCGATGCAACTCTCGGTTTGGGCGGGCACAGTTCTGCGATTGCAGCCCTGCTTGGTTCCGAGGGCAAGCTGATCGCATTCGATAAAGACACCCATGCGCTGGAAATAGCTCGCAAACGTTTGGCTGCCCCAGAGGGCCGCCAGCAGGACTGGCCTGAGATTGTGCTGCACCATGCGTCCTACGCTGCAATGGCGGAACTCGTGGCTTTCGGCACTGCGGACGGCGTACTCGCCGATCTCGGAGTCAGTTCCATGCAGTTTGACGATGCCAGCAGAGGTTTTAGTTTTCAGGACGGACCGCTTGACATGAGGATGAACCCTGATGCTGAGTTGTCCGCCGATCAAGTGGTAAATCAGTTCGAGGAGAGCAATCTCGCGAACTTGATTTACGAATTCGGTGAAGATCGGAGGTCGCGGAGAATCGCCAGAGCAATTGTTCGGGCCCGGCCGATAAAATCGACCGCTCATTTAGCGCAGGTAATATCGGCCGCGGCCCGGCCAATCCACCAAGCAAGAGGTAAGGGCATTCATCCTGCGACGCTGACTTTTCAGGCAATCCGAATTTACGTAAATCGCGAACTGGACGACTTGGGTGCGCTTCTAAAGGCTGCACCCCAGGTCATGAAAGCAGGGGGAAGGCTGGTGGTAATCAGCTTCCACTCTTTGGAAGACCGTATGGTGAAGGATGCCTTACGCGATGGCGCCCGCAATGAAGTGTGGGAGGCTCTGACTAAGAAGCCTGTGATTGCCTCTGACGAAGAGGTCGCTGAGAACGCGCGGGCTCGTTCGGCTAAGTTGCGTGCGGCTGTGCGGATGGAAGTTCGGGGTCGTGCACGCAAGAGATAGATTTTTTAGATTGTTTTAGAACAGCATGTGGAAAAACCTGTGCATGCTGTGGAGAACTTCAGGAAGAGCAGGAGAGGCGTATGGCGATTTGGGCAGCGGCTTTGCCGCACAGAATGAGCGTAACAAAGCAACGTGCGACTGCGGCCGCCCCTCGCCGTTTTATGTCAGGAGCGCCGGAGATCTATTTCCATAAGTCCATCGATAACTCGCGCCTGGTGCGCACGGCAGACCCTGCCCGGAAGCGTGAAATCTTTACGTTCAGCATCGCTGCGGTCTTTTGTTGCGCGATGGTGCTGATGTATATCGGCCAGCACTGCCGCTCCGTCCAGTGCGGTTACAACATTGAGGCGGCACGCATCACGCGCAGCCAGCTCGAGGATGTGAATCGGACCTTAAAGCTCGAGGAGGCTTCTCTCAAGGAGCCGGGACGGATCGATGTACTGGCGCGGCAAATGGGATTTGCACTGCCCGCAGTGGGGCAGGTGCAGCGGCTGGACGAAACCAGCGCGCTGGACAGCGGTGCCCCGGTGATGGCTCGAGCCAACAGCATCTCAGTCATTTCAGTGCCAAACTAAGTATCGAACTCGAATCTGGGTTCAGGGCGAATGACGGCGTATCGGGAGTTTTGCACATCGAGCGCCTGTACTGGCCGTCATCGCTGTATTACCTTGGAAAGGTGCAGTTTTCAGGCCTAATTCCAGTATTTCAGCGCGTTCAGCGCTCTCCCCCAGTGCCCTGGAGTTCTCTCCGTAGTGTCGGTTCAGCCGGCATTTCCATTTCTCGAGCTGGGGATCGCTTCTCGTCCCTGGCGGGATGGGTGTAAGCAATGGCAGCAGGTGGCAAGGCTCCGATCGATGTGAAGTCTCGCCTGTTCAGGTTCGGGGCTTTTCTGTTTATCTGGGGCGTTGTGATCATCGTGCGTCTGTTCATCCTCCAGGTTGTGCACTATGGGGAATGGATGCAGCGTGCCCAGAGGCAGCAACAGCACACTGCTGAAATTTCTCCCCAACGCGGCATCATCTACGATCGCAACGGGCAGGAACTTGCCATGACCGTGCAAGTTGATTCGGTCTTTGCGGTGCCAAGCGAAGTTCCAGACCAGAAGACAACAGCCACCATGCTGGCTACGCTGACGGGAGACGATCCGGACAGCGTGCTGGAGCGCATGCAATCACAACGTAACTTTGCATGGGTGGCGCGCAAGGTGGACGGTGAAACCGCCTCGCGTATCAAGTCGCTCAATCTTCGGGGCATCTACTTTCAGAAAGAACTGAAACGCTTCTATCCCAAACGCATGCTGGCCGCGCAGGTGCTGGGTTATGTGGGGATGGAGGACACTGGACTGGCAGGCATTGAGCATCTCTATCAGTCGCAACTCAATGGGGTGAAAGGCCGGGTCGTCATCACCATGGATGCGCGCCGTAAGACGCTTCAGCACGTGGAGCACCCTCCGGAGCCCGGGGCCAATGTGGTGCTCACAATTGACGAGAAGATTCAGTACATCGCCGAAAAGGAACTGGCACAGGCGATGCAGGAGACACAGGCACTCAGCGGGACCGTGGTGGTTCAGAATCCCCGTACCGGGGAGATTCTGGCATTAGCCAACGCACCTTCGTTCAATCCGAATCTCTCGCATGACATTACGCCAGAGAAGCTGAAGAATCATGCCGTCAGCGACGTATATGAGCCGGGCTCTGTATTCAAAACAGTGACGTACTCCTCAGCCTTTGAAGAGAAGCTGGCCAAGCCGGAAGAGATCATCAACTGCGACCCTGGCTACATCATGGTGGGCGGAATCCGCATCCGTGATTCGCACCACATCGGCACCGTTACGTTGGAGAAGGCCTATGCCGAATCCAGCGACGTTGGTGCGGTGAAGATGGCGCTGCGCCTGGGGCCGGAGCGTTTTTACAAACACATGCAGCTCTACGGATTCGGGCAGCTCACGAATGTGGAGTTGCCGGGAGAGACCCGCGGCCTGGTACGCAATCCCAGTCGCTGGGCGGCCTCGTCGATAGGATCGATGGCGATTGGGCAGGAAGTCGGAGTCACGCCGCTCCAAGTCGTTTCCATGATGTCGGCTGTTGCCAACGACGGTATCTACTCGCTGCCTCGCATAGTCGCCAGTGTGACGCGGCCCAATCAGAAGTATCAGCGAATCGAATTCCACCCACAGGGACAACGGCGGGTGCTCAGTTCCTATACCTCGGCGATCATGCGGCGGCTGACCGAAGAAGTTGTGTTGGAGGGAACCGCCCGGCGCGCCATCCTGGACGGCTACACCTCGGCAGGCAAAACGGGAACGGCACAGAAGATTGATCCGCGCACGCACGCTTACTCCAAGACGGACTACGTAGCCAGCTTCGTAGGTTTCGCGCCAGTCAACAATCCTGCGTTGACGATTGCAGTGATTCTGGATTCGCCCCGCGGGCTGCATCAGGGCGGGCAGGTATCCGCGCCCGTATTCAAGCGAGTGGCAGAGCAGGTGCTCGCCTACTATGCGGTTCCGCATGATGTGGAACCTAAGAGCAACGCGGCGCGGCGCTTCCTGGTGGCCCGCGCGGCAGAAGGTGACACGGAAGACGCGCAGCCCCACGTGCCAGGCGAAATGGCCGAACTGGAGAGTGTTGTCGCTCTCAGCCAGACGCCGGCAGTCCCCGTGGCGGCGGCTCCCGCTTCGCCTCCGTTGCGTTTGCCTGAAAATGCTAAAACGGATGCGCGCGGTGGAACGGTGGTACTCGATGTTGGAGGCAGTTCCACGGTACCATCATTGCAGGGCCTTTCCATGCGTGGGGCCGTGGAGGCAGCACGCAAAGCAGGATTTGAGCTGCAAATTGTGGGCAGTGGCACAGCACGCGAACAACAGCCGCCGCCAGGCTCCTATCTGCCGCCGGGGTCAAAAATTGCAGTTCGCTTTTCGCGCTAGAAATTGCCTGCGGTGCGGGCATCGGAAACCGTATATGAACTTTCTTGAAATGCTCGACGGCGCGGAGGTGCTCTCGCAGAGCGGTGATTGCGGGATCAAGGGGCTCGACTACGATTCGCGCCGGGTAATGCCTTCATGGGTATTCGTCGCCATGCGCGGCGAGAGTACGGATGGCAACCGCTACATTGACACTGCAATCGCGGCTGGAGCAGTCGCTGTGGTGACAGATTCGCTGCAGCAGACTCCGCTTCCCGGCATCGCGTGGGCGGTTGTTCCACACGGACGGCGAGCCCTTGCGCGGCTGAGCGCAAATTTCTACAAGCGTCCGGCCGAACGCCTTCGCGTGATCGGCGTGACCGGCACCAACGGCAAGACCACTACTACTTTTATTGTCGAAGCGATTTTGCAGGCTGCTGCACGCAAGAACGCGCTGGTGGGAACGGTTGAGTACCATCTCCCCGGAGAAGTTCTACCGGCGCCCCACACCACGCCCGAATCCCTGGAACTGAATCAGATGTTTGCCCGCGCCCTGGCGCATGGCGCAACGGAAGCAGTCATGGAAGTCTCGTCGCACGCTTTGCAGCAGGCGCGGGTGTTTGCGATTCCATTCGATGTCGCAGTCTTCAGCAATCTCACACAGGACCATCTCGACTATCACGGAACCATGGAGGGATACTTTGCAGCCAAGCGGATCCTCTTCGAAGGCTGCGGCACCGAGCCTCCGCGGTGCGCGATTGTAAATCTGGATGATGAATACGGGCGCAAACTCGCGGATTTCTCACGCCACCGCTCGCACCTGTTCACTTACGGAATCCGGCAGGGAGACTTTCACGCGGAGCAGTTGGAGATGACCCCACAGGGAAACAGCTTTGTGCTGACGACGCCCAGTGGACCGATCAAACTGCGCTCTCCACTCATTGGCCTCGTGAATGTTTATAACGTGCTCGCTGCTTGCGGCGCCGCTTACGCGCGCGGCTGCACAACAGAGCAGATCATGCTTGGCATTGCTGGAATGAGCCGTGTCCCTGGACGCTTTGAACGAGTCGATGAATCGCAGCCATTCGCGGTCGTGGTGGATTATGCGCATACGGATGACGCGCTGAAAAATCTTACCGGGCTCGCACGGGATTTCGCCTCTCGAAGCAACGGAAGAGTAATCACCGTCTTTGGCTGTGGCGGCGACCGCGACCGAACAAAGCGTCCGAAAATGGGACGTGCAGCCGGCGTGGGCAGCGATTTTGTAATTGTCACCTCCGACAATCCGCGCAGTGAAGATCCAATGGCGATCATCGAAGATTCAGTGCCGGGCCTGCGCGAGGCCGGCACGCGTTTTATCGCGGAACCCGACCGCCGCAAAGCGATCGCCCATGCCCTGGCAGAGGCCCGTGCGGGTGACATTGTGTTGATCGCCGGGAAGGGACACGAACGCACCCAGACGACGCGCGAAGGAGAGTTTGCCTTCGATGATTATCAGGTGGCCAGTGAAGAGTTGAACCGGCTTGGGTATCAGCGGAAAGGTGCACACGCATGAAGCTCACGTTAAGCAGGGTGGCGGAATTTTCCCAGGGCAATGGCAGTTTCGACCGCGCCGCAATTGCCGAGGGATACTCCATCGATACGCGCACCCTCCAGCCAGGCGATCTCTTCTTTGCCATCAAAGGTGAACGGCTGGATGGACATGATTACGTGGAAGCCGCACTGCGAGCTGGTGCGGTAGCTGCCATTGTTGCGCGCGACGAACTCCATCGATTCCCTGATGCTTTAAGGCTGATCGCCGTGGCAAATACGACACTCGCGCTGCAGCATCTTGGCGCTGCGGCTCGGCGCTTGTGGGGAAAGAAACTGATTGGCGTGACCGGGTCCGCGGGGAAGACGACAACAAAGGAATGCATCGCCCACGTGCTGGGAGCCCAATTCCAGGTGTTGAAGTCGCTGGGAAATCTCAACAATCATTTTGGCTTGCCCATGCAGTTGTTGCGCCTCGAACCGCAGCACCAGATTGCAGTGATCGAGATGGGAATGTCGCACGCGGGCGAAATTACAACACTCGCGCAGATTGCAGCTCCGGATGAGGGCGTCGTCACCAACATTGGCCTGGCGCACCTTGAGAGCTTTGGAACGCAGGCCGGCATTGCGCGCGCCAAGTATGAGCTAATCGAGTCGCTGCCCGCCGGAGGACACGCATTCCTCAACGCTGATGATCCATATGCCTGTCAGTTTGGCCGCGACTTCCACGGTAAGGTGACTCTCTTCGGCATCCAACATCCTTCTGATTACCGCGCGGAAAACTTGCAGCTGCGCGGTGCGCTCGGCTCGGAGTTTGAAATTGCAGGCCCTGGTTTTCGCGAAGCGGCTGTGCTGCCATTAATAGGACAACACAATGTGCTGAACGCACTGGTCGCAGTCGCGGTGGCTGCCGAGCATGGAGTGCAGCCCTCGGATGCTGTCGCCCGCCTCGCGTCCCTCAACGCTGGGGACAGGCGAGGCGAGGTGCGGCAGGTGGCAGGCGCAATTGTCATCAACGACTGCTACAACTCCAACCCTCAGGCGCTGAACAGCATGGTATCCGCCCTGGCGCAGACACCTGCCAGGCGCAGGATCGTGATTGCCGGCGAGATGCTGGAACTGGGAGAAAGCGCGCCAGAGTTGCACCGCGAGTGCGGTCGGCATATGGCTGCGAGCAAAATTGATTTCGTGGTTGGGGTTCGCGGGAACGGGGCATACATTGCCGAGGGTGCAGCGTCGTCTGGAGTCGCCTCTGAGTTTGCTGAGTCTCCGGAGAAAGCGGGAGAGTGGCTTGCAAACAACCTGCGCGAAGGCGATGCTGTGTTGCTGAAGGGTTCGCGGGGTGTGGGCCTGGAGCGTGCGCTGGCTGTCTTTGAAGCGGAACGGAAAGCGTAGTTCAACAGCGGACAAACGTCCGCGAATCGATCGAGGACTCATTGCTCTACTGGCTTCTATACGAATACATCTTTCGCCACTTTAACGTCGGACCGTTCCGGATCTTCCGCTACTTGACCTTCCGGACCGCGTTCGCAAGTCTCACGGCGCTCTTCATGGCGCTCATCATCGGACCGTCGGTCATCCGCCGGTTGCGTGAATTTCAGATTGGGCAGTACATACGCGAGGAAGGCCCACGCTCTCATCAGAAGAAGGCGGGCACGCCGACCATGGGCGGCCTGCTGATCGTCGTTTCCATTGTCTTGCCGACGCTGCTCTGGTCGGACTTGTCCAACAAGTTCGTATGGCTCGCAGTCTTTTCCACTTTGTCGTTTGGAGCCATCGGATTTGCCGACGACTATCTGAAGGTGGTGCGCAAGCAGAATCTCGGGCTCAACGGACGCAGCAAGCTGATGCTGCAAACGCTGGTGGCGTTTTTCATCGCCGTAGTGCTGATCCTGTTGCAGGCTGAGGGACAATACTCCACGCACCTGATGGTTCCGTTTTTCAAACGGTTCCGTCCGGACCTGGTTGTGAGCTCGCTGGTCCCCAATCCGCATCTTTGGCCGATCGCTTTCCTGCCGTTCATTGTCTTCGTGATCTTTGTGCTGGTGGGATCGACCAACGCGGTAAATCTCACGGATGGACTCGACGGACTCGCGATTGGCTGTACGCTGATTGCAGCGGGCGCTCTCACAGTGCTGACCTACGTCAGCGGCCACGCAGTGTTCTCCGACTATCTCGAGTTGCAGAAAATGCCGCAGGTCGGCGAACTTACAATATTCTGCGGTGCCATGGTGGGCTCCTCCATAGGCTTCCTCTGGTACAACACTCATCCGGCAGAGGTGTTCATGGGTGACGTGGGATCGCTTGCACTGGGCGGCGCGATCGGGACGGTCTCTGTCATCATCAAGCAGGAACTCCTGCTTCCGTTCTTTGGTGGGATCTTTGTACTGGAGGCGCTTTCAGTGATTCTGCAGGTGGGTTCGTTCAAACTGCGGGGCAAACGCATCTTCCTGATGGCTCCGCTCCACCACCACTTTGAGCAGCTTGGATGGTCAGAGTCGAAGGTGATTGTGCGATTCTGGATTGGCTCGCTGATCTTTGCACTGTTCGCGCTTACCACGCTTAAACTACGTTAGTGTATTAGGGCACACAGCTCGAAGGCGGTTAGAAGACATGGACGTTAAAGGCAAACGGGTTCTGGTGGTTGGATTGGGCAAGTCGGGTGTGGCGTCCGCGCTCTTTCTGGAGTCGCGTGGAGCGCGTGTCACCGTCAGTGACGCGAAGAGTGAAGACCAGCTCCGCAACGAAATCCCCGCACTCCTTGACCGCGGCATTACTGTGGAAACCGGCAAGCACGGCGAACGCACTTTCCGCGATCAGGATCTCATTGTCGTGAGTCCCGGCGTGCCTGCCGACGTGGCTCCGCTGCAGCATGCCCGCCGCTTCGGAATACCGGTGATTGGAGAGATCGAGCTCACGGCACGCTATCTTCAAGGCCAAATTGTTGCCATCACCGGATCCAACGGCAAGACCACAACCACCACTCTGACCGGCGAGATTATCGCCTCGGGTGGCCGCAAAACGCTGGTTGGCGGGAACATCGGCACACCGGCGGTCACATTCGTTGAGCAGTCTTCGCCAGACACCTGGGTTGTGCTGGAAATATCAAGCTTCCAACTCGAGTCTATCGAAACTTTCCGCCCGCATATTTCTGCCATCCTCAACGTGACACCCGATCATCTGGATCGCCATGGCTCGATGGAAAATTACATCGCGGCGAAGTTGCGCATTTTTGAGAATCAGACAGCTGAGGATTTTGCGGTCCTCAATGCTGACAATGAAATCAGCTGCCGTCTTGCGGCGGGACTGAAACCACAGGTTCTCTGGTTCAGCAGGCTCGCCTCAGTGGAGCGCGGAGCATTTGTCCGCAATGGATTGATTGTCTTTCGCAACGGCTTGGAAGTGGAGATCATGCCCGTCTCTGAAATTGAGCTCAAGGGTGCGCACAACCTGGAAAACGTGCTGGCCGCTGTTGCGATTGGTATGGCAGCAGGCATCGAGCCCGCGGCAATTCGTCGTGCGGTGCAGGAATTCCGGGCCGTTGAGCACCGCCTTGAATATGTGGCGACCTTGCGGGGCGTGCAATATTACAACGACTCCAAGGCCACAAACGTGGACGCCACCATCAAGGCATTGCAGTCTTTTCCGGCAAACATCCACCTTATCCTCGGGGGCAAAGACAAAGGCAGCGACTATAGCGAACTGAGCGCGCTGATTGCGGAACGTGCGAAGCGCGTGTACACCATTGGCGCAGCCGCCGCGAAGATCGAGTCGCAAATCGGCAACGCGATTCCGGTCACCAGCGCCCAGACGCTTGAGTCCGCCGTGCGCAAGGCGGCTGATCTCGCTGTCGAAGGAGACATTGTGCTTCTGGCTCCGGCCTGTGCCAGCTTTGACCAGTTCACCAGCTATGAGCATCGCGGGCGCATCTTCAAGGAACTTGTGCAGTCATTGGCCGCTTTGCAGTCATCCTCGCCCACCGGAGGACGCTAGTGGCGAAGCGCGTCAGTGTGGACCGATTGCTCTTTGCTGTGACCATGGTCATGGTTTTCGCCGGGCTCGTCATGGTCTATAGCGCGTCGGCTATTGTTGCCAAAGAGCGCTTTGGCACGGAGTTCGAGTTTCTGCGGAAGCAGGCATTCTATGCCGTAATCGGTTTGGTAGCGATGTTCCTGCTTATGCGCCTCGACTACCGGAAACTCAACAGACCCGCGCTGGTCTTCACCATCCTGGGTGTGACATCGATGTGCCTGCTGGCGGTGTTTTTCCTGGACCGCTCGCACAACACGCATCGATGGATCAAACTGGGATTTATATCTTTTCAGCCTTCTGAACTTGCAAAGCCTGCAATTATCCTGTTTATGGCGCACTTCCTGGAACGGCGTTTGCGAGCCGTTACCGACTTCCGCCACACTCTGCTGCCCGCGGTTGGTCCCACCGCAGTGTTCTGCGCTCTCATTGTCAGCCAACCAGACCTTGGTACGGCGATGACGTGCGTGTTTATCACCGCGGCTATCCTCTATATCTCCGGGATGCAGGGAAAGTATTTTGCGCTCTTCGGGGCGTTCCTCTCCGTGCCACTCACCTATCTTCTCGTGCATACTGCCTGGCGCTGGAAGCGCCTGGTGGCTTTTGTGGATCCATTTGCGGATGCGCAGGGTTCTGGCTTCCACATCATTCAATCGCTCATCGCGGTGGGAACTGGCAACTTTACCGGGCTCGGTCTGATGGAGGGAAAGCAGAAGCTCTTCTATCTGCCGGAGCCGCAGACCGATTTCATTTTCGCCGTTGTTGCTGAAGAACTGGGATTGGTTGGGGCAGTCTGCTTTGTGGCGGCATTCGCGTTCTTCTGCTTTCGCGGGCTTCGCGCGGCGTGGAACACCCACGACAATTTTGCCCGGCTGCTTGCCGTCGGAATCACCTCGATGATTGGAATCCAGGCTTTCTTCAACATCAGCGTCGTACTCGCACTATTGCCCACCAAGGGCATCCCGCTGCCTTTCATCTCCTACGGAGGATCGTCCCTGGTTGTTATGCTGGCCAGCGTAGGAGTATTGCTCAACATTACGCAGCAGACGGATTGATATGAGATTCATACTGGCGGGCGGGGGGACGGGCGGACATGTGATTCCGGCGCTGGCGATTGCTGAAGAACTTCGCACTCGCGGGCATGACGCTGCCTTTGTCGGCACCGAGCGCGGCATTGAGACCCGCCTTGTGCCCAATGCGGGTTTTCCGCTCTTCCTTGTTAAGATCGGCGCGCTGAACCGCGTGAGTTTTGCAACGCGTCTGCGCACCCTGCTGGATTTACCTTTTTCGATCGTGAGTGCGATGCGTATCCTGCGTAAGTTCGGGGCGCAGGCAGTAATTGGAGTAGGCGGATATGCTGCCGGTCCCGCAACCATAGCGGCGGTCCTTCTCCGTATCCCGGTAGTTCTCTTTGAACCAAACGTGGTCCCTGGCTACGCCAACCGGGCGCTGGCTCGTTTTGCCGCCGATGCCGCAGTTCATTTTGAGCAGACAGGGCGCTGGTTTCGGCGTTACGAGGTGACGGGGGTCCCCGTACGTCCTGCGTTCTTCACGCTCCCGCAACGCCGCAGTACGCCACCCGTATTGTTGATCTTCGGTGGCAGCCAGGGGGCGCGCGCCCTGAACCGCATCGTCCGCGAATCCGCAAGAGAGCTTCTGAGATTTATTCCAGAACTAACCATCGTGCATCAGACCGGAGCACGAGACTTTGAAGAGCTTCG
>CAILAZ010000286.1 GCA_903832295.1 uncultured Acidobacteriota bacterium | reverse complement strand
GTCAGCCGGGAGCCCGCGAACTGTCACACTTGGAGCGACAAGACATGAGGAACTTTCAACTAGCACTGGCGTTGGTTGCGCTATCTGGAATGTGTATGGCGACCCCTGACGGGGAGCCTGCCGCCAAGAAGAGCGCAAAACACACAGCAGTGAAAGCCACAAAGGCAGTAAAGAAGGACGAAACAGCGGAGAAACTCCGCCAGTTGCAGGAAGCATTGCAGCAGCAGCAGAGCACACTGCAGCAGGTTCAGCAGCAACTGCAGCAGACTCAGCAGCAATTGCAGCAAACCCAGCAGCAACTGACACAGACTCAGCAAACCGCGCAGCAAGCTGATGCAAAGGCTGCCACGGTCGAAACCAACACGACCGTGCAGGTGCAAAAAGTTCAGGCGGACCTAACCGATGTGAAGACCGCTCTCAACACCACAACGCAGACAATTCAGAAAGACGAAAAGCGCGTTGGTGAATTGGAGCATCCGAACAGCATTGCCTATAAGGGGATCCGAATCACCCCGGGCGGCTTCCTGGAAACGACGGCGTACTACCGCACTCATGCGACTCTCTCCGATCAGGCAACACCGTTTAATGGCATTCCGATCGGCGCCGCCACCAATACGAACCTCACCGAATTTGGCATTACAGCACGCGACTCGCGCATTATTCTGCGTGGAGATGCGGATGCTGGCACGACCAAGCTGACGGGCTACTTTGAAATGGACTTCTTCGGAACCAGCCCCACGGCGAATCCGAACCAGACCACCAGCTTCACCCCGCGCATGCGTCAGGGCTGGGGCCGCGCAAAGTTTGCCAACGGTTGGACGATCACGGCCGGCCAGATGTGGAACCTGATCACCTTGAACCGCAAGGGAACCGACGCCGATAATGCGAACCTGTGGATTCCGAACATCATGGAAGCGCAGTACTCGGTTGGATACGATTGGGGTCGCTTCGCTGAAATCCGCGTTTCGAAGCAGTTGAACAAGAACACGAGCTTGGCATTTGGCCTCGCCAATCCGTCGGCTCTCCAACTTGGTACCACCTCCGCAGTTGCGGGCGTTGCCTCCAACGGCGCTGGCCTGTACGGCAACAGCCTGGTTAGCGGTTGCACGGCAACGGCTTCTTCGGCCACTCCGCCTGTGATCACTGTGACCTGCACCAACACTCCGCTGTACTCTACCAACCTGGCTCCGGACGTTGTCGGCAAGCTCTCGGTTGATGATCCGAAACTGGGCCACTACGAAATCAAGGGATTGGTTCGCTTCTTCCGTGAGCGCACTCTGCCCACGGCAAGTGTCGGCGGCAACAATAACACCAGCTACGGCGCGGGCATCGGCGCTGGCGCAGTGATTCCTGTTGTTCCCAAGAAAGTGGACTTCGTTGCGCAGGGCATGTACGGCACAGGCATCAGCCGCTACGAAGATTCCGGTCAGTATGACTATGTGGTCCGCTCGACGGATCACAATCTGCAGAACGTGAAGAGCTTCAGCTTGCTGGCGGGCATTGAGACTCACCCGAACCCGAAGAGCGAACTCGATATGTTCTTCGGCGACGAATACTACTACAGATCGGTGTACGCCACTTCCGCCACTGCATTCGGCGGCTATGGCTCGCCGACTGCCGTAAACACTGGCTGCTACTACGAAGTGACTGCGCAGATTCCGGCTGGCACGAGCACGACTTGCACGGGCCAGAACCGCAACTTGTGGAATGCGAAGTTCTACGGCTACTACGATCTCTACAAGAGCGCGTATGGCACGCTACGCTACGGCGCGGAATACGATTATGTGTACCGCGGAACGTGGTCTGGCGTAGGTGGAGCACCGCACGGCAGCGACAACACAATCTTCACGACCATGCGTTACATCTTCCCGTAAACAAGAAACACCTTTGTTTATGCGGTTCCGAAGGCCCCGGAGACAATCCGGGGCCTTTTGATGGTGTGGAGGCAGGAGATATGCAGGGCGGGGAAGGATTTACCAGGGAGGGAATCGTTGAAAACGCTGTAGTGATCTTTTGAGCAATGGTTGAGGGTGGTCAGAGAGGATTGGCACAAAAGACATAGAAACTTGCAGGTTTGTATGTCGCGAAAGGTAATGCTATTTCGGTAACGGTGGCGAGCGGCGGGATGGAAACTTCGCGGGCCATTCATGTTCTGTTAACACACCTCTGGTAGGGTCGGTGTGTGAGCCTTAGCCCCAATTCTGAATTCCGATCTCTCCTGCGCTTCCAGACTCCGGCGGCGGCAGTGCCGGGTACGGCGCAACCGGGTCCGGTGACGAACTCGGAAGTTCCCCGCATCGTGCTGCAGACGAGCAAGGTGAGCAAGTATGTGGATGTGATCTTCCGCAATCTTGTCCTGATCTGCTCGGTTTCGATTCTTGCAGTGATGGTCCTTTTCTTCTACGAACTGGCTTCGCGCTCGAAGCTCTCGATTGCGCGCTTCGGTTTCCACTTCTTTGTGGGGAGCACCTGGGATCCGGTGGCCGGAGATTTTGGGGCGCTGCCGTTTATCTATGGGACGCTGCTGTCTTCCCTGGTGGCGCTGGTGCTGGCGGTTCCGCTGGCGGTGGGAGTTTCGATTTTTGTGACGGAGCTGTGTCCGCGCTTTCTGCGTGGGATCATCTCGTTCACGGTGGAGTTGCTGGCGGCGATCCCGTCGGTGATCTACGGGCTGTGGGGGATTTTCGTACTGGTTCCGCTGTTGCGCAAATACGTGGAGCCGTGGCTGGGGACCTACCTGGGATGGACGGGGCTGTTCACCGGGCCGATGTACGGGATTGGAATGCTGGCGGCAGGAATCATCCTGGCGATCATGATTGTTCCGATCATCGCGTCGATCACGCGCGAGGTGCTGGTGGCGGTTCCGCAGAGCCAGCGCGAGGCGGTGCTGGCGCTGGGTGCGACGCGCTGGGAGATGGTGCGGATGGCGGTGCTGCGCAACGCGCGGGCCGGCATCATGGGCGGAATCATTTTAGGGCTGGGGCGTGCGATCGGCGAGACGATGGCGGTGACGATGCTGATTGGGAATCGTCCCGAGGTTGCGAAGTCACTGTTTGCGCCGGGCTACACGATGGCGTCGGTGATTGCGAATGAATTTTCAGAGGCTACCGACGATCTGTATTTGAGCGCGCTGGTGGAGATCGGCCTGGCGCTGCTGATTGTTACGGTGATTGTGAATGCGTGTGCCCGTCTGCTGGTGTGGTCGATCACCCGCGGACACTCTGCGAGGAGCAATGCCTGATATTTCACGTCCGCTGAGCATCGGACGGCGGTTGAGCAACGTGGTCTTCGTCTTCCTGTCGGGAGCGGCGTCATTCCTGGTGCTGGCACCGCTGGTGGCGATCTTCGGCTACCTGATCTATAAGGGTGTGGGATCGATCAACTGGGCGTTCCTGACACACACACCGCGGCCTGTGGGAGAGCCTGGCGGCGGCATGGCGAACGCGATTGTGGGCTCCATGGCGATTCTCGGGCTGGGTTCAATCCTGGGCGTGCCGCTGGGAATTGGCGCGGGAATTTACCTGGCCGAGTTTGGCCGGGGACGATATGTACACCTGGTTCGCTTCACGGCGGACGTGCTGAACGGAGTGCCTTCGATTGTGGTGGGCATTGCGGTGTACGCGATGGTGGTTCTGCCGCAGCAGCATTTTTCCGCGCTCTCGGGCGGAGTGGCATTGGGGATCATGATGATTCCCACGATTGCGCGAACGACGGAAGAGATGCTGCTCATGGTTCCGAACACGATTCGGGAAGCGGCGCTGGGGTTGGGGATTCCGCAGTGGCGGGCAACGCTGCAGGTGACGCTGCGGACGGCGTCGAAGGGCGTGATTACCGGTGCGATGCTGGCGTTTGCAAGGGTTGCGGGCGAGACGGCTCCGCTGTTATTCACCGCATTTGGAAACCAGTTCTGGAATTTGAATCCGAACCAGCCTACGGCGGCGCTGCCGATCCAGATTTTTGCTTATGCGATTTCGCCCTTTGATGAATGGCACCGGCAAGCGTGGGCCGGAGCTTTAATACTGATTGTTTTGATCGTTGTTGCGGTTTCCGCGGTGCGGGTTGTGACCAGCCGGGGAAGCATGGCGAACAACGCCTAGCTTGCAAGGAGCCTTCACTCAATGGGTGTTGGAATCGAAGTAAAGGACCTGAACGCCTGGTTTGGCAAGGCGCAGATTCTCAAGGAAATCAATATCAAGGTGGACCCGAACGCAGTGACGGCCGTGATTGGGCCGTCAGGCTGCGGCAAGTCCACGTTCATTCGCTGTTTGAACCGGATGCATGAGACCAATCCTGACGCGCGGTTAACCGGCAGCGTGCAGGTGGGCGACATCGACGTCTATAAGCCGGGGACGGATGCGGTGGATGTTCGGCGCAGGATTGGCATGGTATTCCAAAAGCCGAACCCGTTTCCGACGATGTCGATTTATGACAACGTGGCGGCGGGGCTGCGGCTGAACGGGTACAACAAGCGACACGACCTGGACGCCTCGGTGGAACACTCGCTGAAAATGGCGGCGCTGTGGGACGAGGTGAAGGACGTTCTGAAGAAGAAGTCCGGCTCGTCGCTCTCCGGCGGCCAGCAGCAGCGGTTGTGCATTGCGCGGGCGCTGGCGGTGCAGCCGGAACTGCTGCTGATGGATGAACCGGCGAGCGCGCTGGATCCGATTTCTACGGGGAAGATCGAGGAACTGATCTTTCAACTGAAGACCCAGTACACGGTGGTGATCGTAACGCACAACATGCAGCAGGCGGCGCGTGTGGCGGACTTCACCGGCTTCTTCCTGATGGGCAAGCTGATCGAGTTCGACAAGACAGAGAAGATCTTCACCACTCCCTCCGACAAGCGGACGGAAGATTACATCACAGGGAGGTTTGGATGATGCGAAGCCGGTTTCAGAAGGGGTTGGACGAGCTGAAGGAACGATTGCTGGAGATGGGCGGGATGGCGGAAGCGGCCATCGAGCTGGCAGTGGATTCTTATCGCAAGCGGGATGGACGGCTGGCGCAGCAGGTGTTTGAGCGCGAGACGATGATCAACGAGAGCGAGCGGAGCATCGACGAGCTGGCGGTGGACCTGCTGGCGATGCAACAGCCGATGGCTACGGACCTGCGGTTTGTGCTGGCGGTGCTGAAGATCAACTCTGACCTGGAGCGGGTAGGCGACCTGGCGGTGAACATCGCACAGCGCTCACTGGACCTGGCACAGGAAGAGGAAGTCGAAGTTCCGGTGGACATCACGCGGATGTCCGCGGCGGTCTCCACGATGGTGAGAAGGGCGCTGGAATCTTTCCTCTCTGCCAAGGCCGAGGTGGCACAAGCGGTGCTGGAGATGGATTCGATTGTGGACCGGATGAAGGACGAAGCATTTGTGAACCTGGTGGCGCAGATGCGGCAGAATCCGGAGCAGGTGCGGCAGTACCTGGATGTTCTGCTGATTACGCGGAGTTTAGAGCGGATTGCGGACCATGCGACGAATATCGCTGAAGACGTGATTTTCTGGGTGAGCGGGGCGGACGTGCGGCACAATGCGCGCTTCAGCCAGGAGCCGGATTCGGACGCGCCGAGGAGAGAGTAGGGGGAAATTGTTCGCGGCGCATGCGCAAAGGAAGAGGCCTCGGCGATTGCCGGGGCCTTTTCTTTTGCGGATGATTAAATTTATGCGGAACGATTAACGACGAAAGCCTTGAGGTTTTCGCACTGACAGGCAGAGCGATAGACGTCGCAGGAGTAGCAGTCGCCTGGCTTGCAGCAGCTCTGTTCCATCCAACATGGGGCGCTGGGGCCGGCGTCGGATTTGCAGGCTTGCTTGCCGCTCTCGCACCGGCGAATGTCCCAGCAGGGGAGCAGGGCGAGGAGATGGCGGATTCCGGCGAAGTTGAGATGGGCTTCGCGGACGAGGCGGAGGACGGTGGCGATCCAAGGGTAGTCACGTTCGGTGAAGTAGCGGGTGCCCTTGGAAGACTTGAGGGGAATCAAAAGACCTTCGCGCTCATAGAGCCGGAGCAGGTCCACGGAGACGCCGAAGTGCTCGGCTACCTCGCCGATTTTGATTCTTTTCGGCGATCCCAACTCTGATTGCTGCACCTGCCCGGCGATCGGAAACGGATCCGGCATGGTTGAGTCACTCATTCTAGAAAACTCCTGAAAGGGCGGCGGTCAGCTCTGATCTGAATTGAGCAAGCGGAGGGCCACTCGTACCTCGTCAGTAACCTTAACTCGGTCAGCAATTTACGGAGTGAAGGCGGGAGGCTTTCTGGAGTGTGAGGGCGAGAAACAAGGGAAATGCCGCAAGGTGGGGGGAAAATGGCACACCTGCAATGCGAAAAAGGAGGCCGGGGATAAGCTCCCGGCCTCATTCAGGATGCAACGACAACGAGGTAACTACTTTTCACTGACAACGATGACGGCGAAGGAGCCTGGGAGCATGGCCGGGCGTGGATGAGGCTGCGCGGCGGTGGCGGCCGGGGGTTCGCCAAACTTGGCGGTGACAAGGTAGATGGTGTGGGACTTGCCATCGACGGCGAGAGTGCGCGCTCCGGTGGCGGTGGGAACGGTCTGGGCGACGGAGTACTTGTCCGGGGTTTCCTGACGGATGACGGTGAGGGTGCCGTCGCCGTTAGAGCTGAAGGCGTAACCGGCCTTGCCATCGTATCCGGCGGCATCCGGGTGCTTGCCGATGGGAGCGGTGGCGACGAGTTTGCCGGAGACGGCGTCAAGCACGGTCATGATGCCATTGGCGCAGACGGAGAAGAGGCGCTGATTCTTGCGGTCAAGAGCGAGGCCGGTGGGGCCGTCGCATCCGGTGAGGGGCCAGTGGGCGAAGACGGCGAGCTTGGCGGAGTCGATTTCGACGAGCTCGTTCTTGTCTTCAATGTTGACGAAGATGTGCCCCTTTTTGTCGGTGACGGCAAATTCGGGGGCTCCGCCGAGGTCGATGGTGGAGACAACGGCAGCCTTGGCGGGGTCGATGACGGTGGTGTTGTTGCTGGCACCGTTGAAGGTGAATACGAGGTGGGAAGCGGGGTCATAGAGGATGGCGTCGGGCTTGTTTCCGGTCTTAACCTCGCCGGTCTTCTTGAGGGTCTTCAGGTCGAAGAGGGTGGCGGTATTGGCCTTGCCATTGGAGATGGCTCCGATGCCGAGGTCAGAGGCGAGAGCTACGCCGTGGACGCCCTGGAGGTCAGGGATGTCGCCGAGGAGCTTGCCGGTTGCGGTGTCCACAATTTGGACGTGGGTGCCGCGGGTGATGAAGAGGCGGGCGGCTTCGCCGTCATAGGTGAGGTAGTCCCAGCCTCCGTCGCCGCCCACTTCAAAGCGGTTGGTGACCTGGTACTTGGGGGCATCGGCGGCAAAGGCGGTGAGGGTTAATAACAGCGTGAAGGCAAGAAGGACGATCAGCTTGGATTTCATGAATGGCTCCGTGTGGCGTAGTAGTGAATGGCCGGGGTGATGATGAGGGAGAGAAGCATGGAGATCATGATTCCTCCGATGACGGCGATGGCGAGCGGCTGCAGCATTTGGGAGCCTGAGCCAAGAGCAAGAGAGAGAGGCAGCATCCCGGCGATGGCCGCAAGAGCGGTCATGACGATGGGACGGAGGCGGCGGCGCCCGGCCTGGAGAATGGCGGTTTCTGCATCCATGCCGAGGCGGCGGAAACGCTGGTCGGCGTCGAGGAGGAGGATGCCGTTTTTGGCGACGATGCCGACGACCATGATGAGTCCCATGAAGGATGCGATGTTGAAGGCGGTGCGGGTGATGAGCAGGGCGAAGAAGACTCCGGAGGTGGAGAGCAGGGCAGAGGCGAGGATGGAGATGGGGGCGGAGAAGGTTCGGAATTCGAAGAGCAGGACGACGAAGACGAGGACGATGGCGAGGGCGAGGACGAGGAGAAGATCGCGGAAGGACTGCTGCTGCTGCTCGTAGGTTCCGCCGTAGACGACGCGGATGGATGGAGGAAGGTGGAGGGCAGAGACGGCCTTCTGGACGTCCCGCATGCCGCTTCCCATGTCGCGGTCTTCAAGGCGGGCGGTGACGGCGACGTTGCGCTGGAGATTCTCACGGCGGATCTCGGTTTGTCCGGGAAGCTGGGTGATGGTGGCAAGGCCTCCGAGGGTGGCGGTGCGGCCGGAGGCGCTGTTGATGAGGGTGTTGCTCATGGCGTCCAGCGAGGCGCGGCTGGCGGCGGGGTAGCGGACGCGGATGGTGTAGGCGCGGTCATTGGCGACGAGCGCGGTGGCGGCGGGCTCGCCTTCAAGGATGGCGGAGGCGTTGGTGGCGATTTCCTCGGGGGTGAATCCAGAGCGGGCGGCGGTGGCGGGGTTGACCTGGAAGGTGGTGGCAGGGCCGCTGGTGCTGCTCTCGATGCCGTCCTTGAGGTCAACGATGCCTGGGATGCCCTTGATGGCTTCGGCGACGCGGGGCGCCCATTGGGCGAGGAGGTCAGGGTCGCGGGCGAAGAGCTTGATTTCGACAGGCTCAGGGGAGCCGGTGAGGTCGCCAATCATATCCTGCAGGGTCTGGCTGAATTCGATGTCGGCGGCGGGCTCGGTTTTGGCGAACTGGGCGCGGGCATCGGCGATGACTTCATCGACTCCGCGGCTGCGTTTGGATTTGAGCTTGACGGAGATGTCTCCGCGATTGGCTTCAGTGACGGCGGCGAGGCCGAGCTGAAGCCCGGTGCGGCGGGAGATGCTCTCAACCTCGGGCATGGCGAGGAGGATTTTCTCCATGTGGCTGACGACGCGGTTGGTCTCGGCGAGTGAGCTGCCGGGGGGCATGAGGTAATCGACGACGATGGCGCCCTCGTCCATTTCAGGGAGGAGGTCAGAGCCGATGAAGCGGTAGCAGATGGCGGAGGCGACGATGAGGAGGAGGCTTCCGGCGACGAGCAGGGCGGGGCGGTGCAGAGCGCGGACGAGGACGCGCTCGTAGAAGGCGACGACGCGTCCGAAGCTGCCCTCGAGATGCTGCTCCTCGGCGTGGAGGAGGCGTTCGTTGATTTCAGCTTCGCTGATGGGGGTGGCGGAGTCACTGGGCTTGCGGTCTGCGATGAAGAAGTGGCTGAGGGTTGGGGTCCAGGTGAGGGCGAGGGCGAGGGAGGTGAAGAGCGAGACGGCGACGGTGATGGCGAGGGCGCGGAAGAAGGTTCCGGTGACGCCGCTGATGGCGACGAGGGGGAGAAAGACGACGACGGGAGTGATGGTGGAGCCGACGAGGGGGACGGTGATTTCACGCAGGGCGCTGCGGATGGCAGCGGCGCGGGGCTGCCCGGCGTCGCGGTGGAGGACGATGTTTTCGACGACGACGATGGCGTCATCGATGACCAGGCCGACGGCGGCGGCGAGGCCTCCGAGGGTCATGAGGTTGAAGCTCTGGCCGATGAGCTTGAGGGCGATGACGGTGACGAGGACGGTGACCGGGATGACGAGGGCGGCAACGATGGAGGTTCCCCAGTCACGGAGGAAGAAAATCATGATGATAGAGGCGAGGATGATCCCGATGAGGATGGCATCACGCACGCTGCGGATGGATTCGCCGACGATGAGGGACTGGTCATAGAAGGGCTCAAGCTGAACTCCGGGAGGAAGGGATTTGCGGAGCTCCTCGACGGCGGTGTGCACCTGGGCGGCGACGTTCATGGTGTTGCTGTCAGGCTGGCGGTTGATGTTGAGGAGGACGGCGGGGCGTCCGTTGGCGGTGACGACGGTATAGACGGGCTTGACGCCGGACTGAACCTGGGCGACATCGGCGATGCGGATGGGGATTCCGGCGGGAGTGGTTTTGACGACGAGCTGGGAGAGCTGCTCGGGGTTCTGAACCTGGCCGCTGATGAGCCCAAGGACGAGCTGGTGGTTGCTTTCAAAGAGGCCGGGGGAGTCGATGAGGTTGGAGCGGCGGACGGCGTCGAGGAGATCGGTGATGGTGACGCCGGAGGCGACGAGCTTGCTGGGGTCGGGGACAATGTGGAACTCGGGCTGTTCGCCGCCCTGGACGACCACGGAGGAGACTCCTTCGACGTTGAGGCGGGGTTTGAGTTCGTAGGTGGCGAGCTCCCAGAGGCGGGTTTGGGAGACGGTGGCGGAGGTGAGGCTGTAGCCAAGGATAGGGAAGGAGGCGAAGGTGAGGCGGTTGCTGGTGACCTGCACGGTGGAGGGCAGGTTGGGTTGAACGCGGGAGAGGGCGGCGTTGACCATGTCCAGGGTCTTGAACATGTCCACATCCCAGTTGAAGAAGAGGTTGATTTCCGCCGAGCCGCGGCTGGTTACGGAGCGGACGTTCTGGAGGCCGGGGACGGTGTTGACGGCCTCTTCGATGGGACGGACGACGGTGATCTGCATCTGGTCAATGGGCATGACGCCGTTATCGACACCGATGATGATGCGGGGAAAGTCGGTGGTGGGGAAGACGGAGACGGGAACGGAGAAGGCGAAATAGACGCCGGCGCAGGCGAGGGCGAGGATGACGAAGATGAGGGGCTTGGCGTTGCGCATGAGCCAGTGCGCGTCCGGTTGCTGGGCGGTGGCGATGCGGCGGAGGATGTGGAGAAAAAACTCCTTGCGGGTGGACATTAGTCCTTCTCCGCGGCTTTGCCGGACTTCTCAGGGGCAGGCGTTTGAATCTGGGTTCCGTCGGGGAGGCCGTAGGAGCCAGAGGCAACGACGACGTCTCCAGGCTTGAGGCCTTCGAGAATTTGCACGGTGGCGCCCTGGCGGATGCCGGGCTTAACTTCGGTGAGGTGGGCGATGCTGTCTTTGCCGACGAGCATGACGGTGGTCTTGTTCTCGCCGGAGGTGAGCAGGGCGTCGGCGGGGACGGTGAGGGCATCGGAGATTTTGGCGATGGCGATGGAGAGGTGGGCGCTGGTTCCGGGATGAAGCTCGGAGTTGGGGTTCTCGGCCTGAACCCAGACTTCAATGGTGGTGCTGTTGGCGTCCACGGTGGGGCTGACGACGGTGACCTTGCCGGGGTAGGGGTGGTCGTCTCCGGGGAGGGTGATGGTGGCGGCGCTGCCAACCTTGACGAGAGCGGCCTGCTGCTGCGCGAGGTGGGCCTTGGCGATGATGCGCGAGGCATCGACGATGAGGAGCATGGGGACTCCGGCGGGAGCGGTCTCACCGGGGTAGAGAGGGCGGTCGGCGACGACGCCGCTGATGGGGCTGTGAATCTCAGAGTAGTGAAGCTGGGCGGAGGCTCCCATGAACTTGCCGCGGGCGGAGTCAAGCTGGGCCCTGGCGGATTTGAGGGAGTCGGTTTTGCCGACGGACTCAAGGGCGGTGAGGTGGTGCTGGGCGAGCTCGGATTGATTGCGCGCCTGGGTGAGGGCGAGGGCCGCCTGATCGAGCTCCTTGCGGGGAAGCGCGCCCTGCTTGTAGAGGTCTTCGCGGGAGTTGTAGAGCTTCTGCTCGGCTTCCAGAGTCTGTTTGGCGGCGGAGGCGTCAAGCTCGGCCTTCTTCCACTCCTCGGGGAGGCTGGAGCGGGTGGCGGTGGAGTAGGCGGCCTGGGCCTGTTCGAGTCCTCCGCGGTTTTCAATGGCGGCGGCGGAGAGGTCACTGTTCTCAAGGACGGCGAGGAGCTGACCCTCTTTTACGCGGCTGCCACGGTTGACGTAGAACTGCCTGACCGGGGAGCTGACCTTGGGAGTGATGGCGGCCTGGTTGATGGGGAAGAGGGTGGCCTCGGCTTCGACGGTTTGGAGGAGAGTGCCCTGCTGGACAGCGGCAGTCTGCACGGTGACGACGGGCTTGGGGTCGGCAGCCTCTTTTTTGCAGGCGGAGACGAGCAGGAGCGAGCCGATGAGGGCGGCGGAGAGCGTGCGGGATGAGATGAAATTGGGAGTCATATTAGAGCGTTCCTGTAAGCATCTGGAGATTGGCAAGGGCGATGCGATAGCGGCGGCTGCCATCGACGGCGGCGTTGCGGGCGGAGCTTAGGGTGTTCTGGGCATCGACGACTTCAAGGACGGTGGATTCCCCGGCCTGGTAGCGAAGGCCGATGAGGCGAAGGCTCTCGGCGGCGATAGTGGCGGACTCCTGCAGGGTGGCCAGTTGGGAGGCGGCGGTGGCGGCCTCGGCGTAAGAGGTTTCGACGTCGGCAAGGAGCTGCTTTTGAGCGGTGGTGAGCTCGAGGCGGGCCTGGTCACGGCGGATCTCGGATTGGCGGACCTTGCTCTGGATGGCTCCCCAGTTGAAGACCGGAATGTTGAGGGTAGCGGCGGCGGAGTAGCCGAGGTTGCGGACGCCATCGGTGCGGGTGGCGAAGTGGGGGGCATCGATGCCGTAGAAGTAGTCGAGGGAGAGGCTGGGAAGATGACCGGCGCGGGCGGCGGAGAGCTGGGAGCGGCTGGCCTGGACGGCGGCGAGCGCGGCACGGAGTTCGGGATTCTTGTCAGCGGCGGCGCGGCGGACGTCGTCGATGGTGGGGAGCGGCGGGCGAAGGTCGAGATCGTCGGCGAGGTTGAGTTCGGCGGTGACCGAGGGAAGGATGAGAACGGCGAGTTCCATGCGGGCCTTGAGGAGTTCGGTGGCGGAGTCGCCGAGGTCGCGGGTGCGATCGTTGGACTGAAGCTGGGCCTTGAGGACATCGGAGTGGGCGACTTCTCCGCCGCTTTCGAGCTTGCGGCTGAGGTCGAGGAAGCGGGCGGCTTCCTCGGCGGCGGTGCGGGCGTTAGCGTGCTTGCGGGCGGCGGCGAGGAGGGCGTAGTAGTCCTGCACGACGGTGACGACGAGGCCGCGGGAAGCGAGATCGGCGCGGGCGCGGGCGAGAGCGGCGAGGGCGGAGGACTGGCGGTAGGAGGCGAACTGGGCGGCGCTGATCTCCTGATGGGCGTTGCCCTGGCTGACGTACTCGTGGACGGCGTTGTTGGCGAGGTAGCGTCCGGCGGGGGTTCCGTTGCCCTGGGTGTAGAGGAACTGGTTGTTGTAGGAGACGGAGGGCAGGAGGGTGGCGCGGGATTGGATGCGGTCTTCGCGGGCGATGGAGGCATCCGCCTGGGCAGCGTGGAACTGGACGCTGTTGGCGCGGGCAAGCTGGAGGGCAGCGGCGAGGGTGAGAGGCTCCGGCGCGGGCTGAGCCCAGAGCGAGAGGGCACAGAGCGGGAGCAGGAGAAGCGCGCGATAGGATTGCATGAAGTTCACACCTCGGGAGGCCGCACGCGATGGCGAGAAGCTTCCGGTTTCCAGCATGAGAATTTGGTGCGCTGGCGTGTGGGATGATTATCGGGGATGTACCTGAAGGTTTCCTAAAGAACGGCGCTCAGTTTGTAATCAGTGCAGACTGTCAGCGGATACCACCCAAGTCTGCCACCTCGGCACTGTTTACCAGTGGGTAATGCTCGCTCTGGTGAGCACGTGGGCAGGATGTGAGGTCGTGGTATCTTCCAAGGCGGCGCAAGGCGGATAGGGTTCCCGAATCCGGATAGTGAGACAAAAGGGCTGTTTTCGTCAACAATCGTAGCGCTTGGGAAAGCATTTCCCTATGCAACGCGCTATGTGTCGGTTGTCACCGCCGAATACACTGGCTCCAATCCCAACAGCCAATTAAAGGCTTGATGCCGTTCCTGCACAATGCTGAGGGTCTGACGGAGAACTTGGGGATCTACCTTCTCGATGCGCACACCGTCGATTGCGAGATCGTTCTCCTGAATCTCTAGCTCGCTCAGTCTCAGCGGCCCCCAGTCACATCCCGAAGCATACGACACGAAATCAAAGCGCCCGGGCTCTACCGAAAACTGCCTCAAACGCCAATGCAGAGTTAAATAGGTATCCGCCCAGTTCTCGATGTCAGTTGAATCGCGTAGGTGTGGGGAACTCAGCGCGGTGCTCTGCCGATCTCCGAAGAAGCCCATGGCCTTGGCAACATCAAACGGTTCGCACTGACGATGAACAGGTGGTAGCATCGCACGCTGTAACGCCCACGCCAGCACTACCATTCCTTCGGATTTCCATGATTCGTTAAGCACTCTCTTCGGGTCTAGCTTACCCAAGGGAGTGTGGAGTAGGTTGGTTTCGGCTGGCTCCAGTTCTTCGATCACTCCAATGCGTTGAAGCCAGTCAAATACCTGTTGGCGAAAATCCTCTGACCCGGACTTGTGCGCGTCCTTTTCAACCAGCACACGGGAGTACACTGCGGACAGAACCATTGCTCGTGCGGCCACGCGATCAGCGGTAGGGGGCACGGGCGCAACGTCTGCTTCCGGAATCTCCGTCATTCAGAAACCTATCTCCGGCGACGGTGTAACGCCGCTGCAAAATAGCATTGTAGCCTTGTGGGGGGCGAGTAATGGCGATAGCTGAACAACAATCGCCAAGTGACTTCGTATCCCATTCTGGGAGAGGCAAACGATAGGGCTGTTTTGTCCAACAATCTCGGAACTTTGTTGGCCCGCCTGCGTATCCATGTTCCAGAGACCGTGCGGCGGTCGCAGAGCTCTTGGAGTCATGCACGAGGAGTGTTACCGTTTCTCGCGTTCAGACGGAAGGACAGTAGATGGGAACTGCACCGGATGGAGCCTTCGTATCCTCGCCACAGTTCCGGGCAAGACTTGCCGGAGCATTCTACTTAATCAACACCATCACCTCGCTCACCGGCTTCTCTGGTAAGGTGAGCGGCTGGGCTCTCACTGCATGCAACTGGATGGCGAGCTTGTCCTATATGGCTGTAATCGTTCTCCTTTATTTCCTCTTCAAGCCGGTAAGCCGGAGTCTTTCGCTGATCGCGGCTCTGTTCGGCCTCGCTGGTTCGACTAACGAGCTGTTATGGCGCTACGATCTGTTTCCTTTCCATATTCACAGCCTGGTTTACTTCGGCTTCTACTGCACGCTGCTTGGTGTTTTGATCCTTCTTGCGGGCTTCATGCCACGCCTCCTCGGAGCCCTTATGCTTCTGGCGGGCGCTGGCTGGCTCACGTTTGTTTCGCCACACCTTGCTGCCCTTTGCAAGCCCTATAACTACATCGGGGGAGGTATCGGTGAGATACCGCTGATGCTCTGGCTGCTCATCATGGGCGTCAGCTCCGGGCGCTGGCTCGAACAATCGCGCGGAGAAGTGAGTTCGCCCTCATGAACGTATTCGTTGGCAAATAATCGCCCAGTATCTCACTATCCGCTTCTGGGAATTGTCTTGATATCGTGGCCCGTGTCTGGGACGGATGACGATACGCCATTTATCTTCCAGTAATTAATCTTATTCGTGCCTCTCCGGCGCGGAAGTTGCTGTTGATTCCTCAGAGTTATGTTGGCAGGATTCTTGTGCAGCCGGTGGGAGCATTGGGCCGCACTGAGCGGCAGCTCTGTTTGGCATTGAGTGGAGAATTGATTGCTTTCAGCTTGCCTTAAGCTTGCGGGTTTAATATCACGTTCATACAAATGCGAATCCTGGTGGTGGAAGACGAACGCGGGATGGCAGAGCTTCTCCGAAGAGGACTGGAGGAGGAGCACCACTCGGTGTGTGTGGCGATGGATGGATTGACGGGGCTGGATGAGGCCGAGGGCGGGGAGTTCGACGCCATTGTGCTGGATGTGATGCTGCCGAAGATGGATGGATTTGAGATTGTGCGGCGGCTGCGCGCGGGGAAGAACCAGACACCGATCCTGATGCTGACGGCGCGCGATGCGGTGGCGGATATTGCCCGGGGATTGGACGCGGGGGTGGACGACTACCTGACGAAACCATTTTCATTTGTGGAACTGCTGGCAAGGCTGCGGGCAGTGACGCGGCGGGGCGGGAGTCCGGTGGCGCTGAGGCTGGAGGCAGGAGAGCTGGCGCTGGACCCGCAGTCGAGGGTGGTGACGCGGGCAGGGAGCGAAGTGCGGCTGACGGTGACGGAGTTCAAGCTGCTGGAGCTGCTGATGCGCAGGGCGGGGAGGGTGGTTCCGCGGGAGGTGATTGTGGAAGCAGTGTGGGGGACGGCAGACGATATTGGAGAGAACACGCTGGATGTGTTTATTTCCATGCTGCGGAGCAAGGTGGAGAAGGGCGCGGAGAACAAGGTGATCCATACGATACGAGGCGTGGGCTACATGATCCGCGAACGTGGATGAGAAAGATTCCGATCAAGGTAAGGCTGACGGCGTGGTATTCGGTGGTGCTGGCGCTGGGGATGACGGCGCTGGGAGTGCTGGCGCTGGCAGGGATGAAACACAGCATCCGGGTGACGGTGGACGAGCAGCTGATGGAGCGCATGGCGGCCGTGCGGAAGGCGATTGGAACGGCAGAGGACGCGGCAGCGGTGCGCGCGGCATTGCGTGGGAACCTGGCTCCGGAGAGCACGGAAGAGCTGGTGCAGGTGGCGGATGAGAATGAGCAGTGGGTGTTCCAGTCAAGCTGGCTGAAGACGCGGAGGCTGCTGGCGGAGGGACGGGCGCAGGAGGTTGAGCGGAAGCGGCATCCGGATTTCTGGGTGGTGCTGGAGGGAAAACCTTTCCGGGGGATGAGCGCGACGGTGGAGGCGGGCGGACACAGGTACAGCGTGCAGCTGGCGCAGAATATCGACGACTTCGAGGAAGCGATGGCGCGCTTCCGGAGAATGCTGCTGATGGTGATTCCGGGGCTGCTGCTGGCGGCGGCCGGGGCAGGGTACTGGATCAGCCGGAGGGCACTGGCTCCGGTAGATGCGATTACAAGGGCGGCGCAGGAGATCAGCGGGAGGAATTTGTCAGCGCGGCTGGAGGTTCCGGATTCCGGCGACGAGCTGGCGCGGCTGGCGGAGACGCTGAACGCGATGCTGGCGCGAATTGATTTGGCGCTGAAGCGGATTGCACAGTTTACGGCCGATGCCTCGCACGAGTTGCGGACTCCGGTGGCGCTGATGCGGACACGGGCAGAGCTGGCGCTGAGGCGTCCGAGGACGGCGCAGGAGAACCAGGAGACGATTGAACAGCTGCACGGCGAGGCGGTGCGGACCTCTGAGCTGGTGGAGAAGCTGATGCTGCTGGCGCGGGCGGACTCCGGGGCGCGGTTGATGCGCTCGGAAGCGGTGGAGCTGGTGGGGCTGGCGCAGGAGGTGGTGGCGCAGACATCCGTGCTGGCCGAGAGCGCGGAGCTGGAGCTGGAGGCGGAGCTGGGCGCGGGGCCGGTGTGGGTGGCGGGCGACGCGCGCTTTCTGCGGCAACTGCTGGTGATCCTGATCGACAACGCAGTGAAGTACACGCCAGCGCCGGGAAAAATTACGGTGGGGCTTGTGGTGGAGGATGGAGCGGCGCGGATTTCTGTGACGGACACGGGGATCGGGATGGAGGTGGAAGAGCTGGAGCTGGTCTTCGAGCGCTTCTACCGGGCGGACAAGGCGAGGTCTCGGGAGACGGGTGGCGCGGGGCTGGGACTGTCAATTGGAAGATGGATCGCGGAAGGGCACGGCGGGACGCTGACGGCGGAGAGCCGGTTGGGCGCGGGCTCAGTGTTTACGGTAAGGCTGCCGGTGCGCTCTCAGGTGCGATCTTAGGAGCAATACGGCTTCCTGCGCATGGTGGAAGGGTGGGGATGGGTGCATGGTGGAGGTGGGATGCTCCGCCTGGATTACATTTCGTGCCTGCTGACGGTGATATCGACGATTCTCGTGGGGCGAAGGATGTGGCAGGGGTGGATTGTGGCGGGAGCTAACAGTTTGATCATCTGCCTGATTGGGTTTCGAACGACACAGCTTGGGTTCATCCCGGCAAATCTCTTCTGTATTGCAATCTACGTACATAACATTGTGAGCTGGCGCAAGCCGCTGGCGCACTGAGCGATGTGGTAAGACTTAGGAATGGCTGAGCTGCCCGGCAACGCGACGCAGACCAACTACTTCAGCAGCGACGAGGTGGCGGAGCGGTATGCGAAGGTGCGTCCGTTTTACCACGACGAGGTGATGGCGCGAGTGTGCGCGCTGAGCGGGGTGGCGAAGTTTGGGCGGGCGCTGGACGTAGGCTGCGGCTCGGGACAGTCCTCTGTGGCGCTGGCGGAAATTGCCGGGGAAGTGGTGGCGGTGGATGCCTCGCGGGAGATGCTGGAGCAGAGGCAGGCAAGGGTGAATGTCTGCTACCGGATGGGCGTGGCGGAGGAGTTGGAGTTTGGGGACGGAGAGTTCGACCTGGTGGCGGTGGGTTCAGCGCTGCACTGGTTTGAGCAGAGGCGGTTCTACGCGGAGTGCCTGCGGGTGCTGAAGCCTGAAGGGTGGCTGGTGGTCTATAACGACCACTTTACGGCGCACCTGGAGGGCGTGGTGGCGTGCAAGCGGTGGATGCGGACGCGGTTTGCGAAGCGCTTTCCTCCGCCACGGCGGGGGATGAGGGACATTGACGAGGAGCTGGCGGGGGAGTGCGGATTTACGGTGATGGCGCGGGCTCCGTTCAGCCACGTGGTGCGGTTTACGCGGGCGGAGTTTGTGGCCTACCTGCTGACGCGGAGCAATACGCTGGCAGCGATTGCGCAGGGAAGAGAGACGCAGCAGTCGGTGGCGAAGTGGGTGGAGAGCGAGACGAGCGCATTTCTGGCGGAGGAAGTGAGCGGAGATTTTATCTTCAAGTGCAACCTGTGGCTGCTGCGGCGGGCGCTCGGCGGCTGAGGGAAAGAGTGAGAACGACGGGGTAAGGAAAGGCGGGGGAGCGAATCCCCCGCCTTTGTTGTTGGGAGGAACGCGGGGCTAATCGCGCTCCATGAAGCGGCGTTGCTTCTTTTCGTCAGAAGGGCCGGCATCGTCGTCGGCATGGGCCTTTTGCCAGTCGGCTTCGGCGATGACCTTCAACTCAGGGAGTTTCTTCTGGGCGAGAGCCGGGTTGAGCTGCGGAAGCTGGGTTGCGGTGAGCTTGCTGAAGTCAGAGATGACGTCATCCAGTTCGTGGCGCAGGACACTTGCTCGGTCCACCTGTGCCTGTGTGGGAAGGCCCTCGTAATTGTTGACAGTGCCGTAGAGGCCTCCGAGAAATTCGCGGATGCGTTCCTCTCCGGTGATGGCACCGCCTTCCTTGGTGGCGACGATTTTGGAACGGAGATCGTCAGCGGACTTGGAGAAGGCGAGGAGAGATGCGCGGAGCTGGTCCTTGGGATCGAGGCGGGAGGCGCGCATGGCGGCCCCGTCACGAACCTCGGTGATGGCATCGACGGACCAAGCCATGCGGCCGAGGGTTTCGTAGAGCTTCATAACGAGGTCGTACTGGGCGCGCCGATCTTCGAGGGAGTAGGTGGCTCGGGGATCGAGGGCGACGTTGAGCTGGGTGGTATAGACCTTGCTGCCCTTGGTCATTTTGACGGTGTAGGTGCCGGGTAGAACGCGAGGGCCGACGCCGGCTTCAAACAGGGCGGTGGCGGCGGGGGGAACCTTGGGCGACTTGAGGCGCATGGACCAGCGGACACGGTTGATGCCGCGCTTGAGTCCGGGGCTGAGGGTGTCCAAGAGCTTGCCCTGGGCGTCGAAGATTTCGATCTTCATATCCCCGAGCATGTGGCGGCCGCGCTGATAGTAGGTGATGGCGGCGCTCTCGGGGCGTCCGGGAGCAGTGTAGGTGCTGTCGCCCTCGGGCCATCCGCCATTGGCCTGGAGGTACTGGATGGAAAGACGGCTGGGGAGGAAAGTGGCGTCTTCGGTGAGCACCTGCGGGGTGAGCGAACGCAGGGAGCTGATGTCGTCAATGACCCAGATGCCGCGGCCATGGGTGGCGAGAACGAGATCGCCTTCGCGCGCCTGGACGGCGATGTCACGCACGGCGGCAGCGGGGAAGCTGGAGCCTTTGTACTGCGCCCAGTGCTGGCCGCCGTCGGTGGAGATCCAGAGGCCAACTTCGGTGCCTAGGAAGAGCAGGTTGGGATCTTTTACGTCTTCCTTGATGACGTGGGCGTAGCCGACGACACCGTTCTCCTTGACGGGAAGCGCGATCCAGGATTTGCCCTGGTCGGCGGTCCTGTAAAGGTAGGGGGTGAGATCGCCGAAGGTGTGGCGGTCAAAGGTGACGTAAGCGACGGAGTCGCTGAAGCGGGAGGCCTCAACGGTGGAGACCCAGGAATACTTCGGGAGGTTGGGAACGTTGGCGACGACGTTGGTCCAGGACTTGCCGGAATCGCGGGTGAGCTGGAGGTTTCCGTCGTCGGTGCCGACCCATATGACGCTGCCGTTTTTAGGGGACTCGCTGATGGAGTAGATGGAGGTGTGCATTTCGGCGGAGGAGTTATCGACGGTGACGCCGCCGGACTCTTCCTGCTTCTGCTTTTCGGGATCGTTGGTGGTGAGGTCAGGGGAGATTTTGTCCCAGGTCTGACCGTGATCGCGCGAGCGGAAGAGGTACTCGGCTCCGATGTAGATGGTGCCCTTTTCGTTGGGGCTCAAGTGAATCGGAGTGTTCCAGTTGAAACGCAGCTTTTTGTGGCCGTACTCGGGATAAGGGGTGATGGAGCGGCCCTCATGGGTGATGCGGTTGACGCGGCCGATGGTTCCGCCCTGGGCTTCGGCGTAGATGTAGTTGGGGTCAGCGGGATCTTCAAACATCCAGAAGCCGTCGCCGCCGTACATGTTTTCCCAGCGCGAGTTGGTGATGCCGCCGGGATAGGAGGAGTCGCCCACCCAGGAGCTGTTGTCCTGCAGGCCTCCATAGACGCGGTAGGGATCGGCATTGTCAACGCTGACGTGGTAGAACTGCGCGGCGGGGATGTTGAACATGTGTTCCCAGCGGGTGCCACCATCGAGACTCTTCCAGAGACCGCCGTCGTCGCCGGCGTAGATGATGTTGGAGTTCTGGGGACTGATCCAGACGTCGTGGAAGTCGCCGTGTGCGCCATCGGAGACTCCGCTGAAGCTGTGGCCGCCGTCGGTGGAGCAGAGGAGCATGAGATCCGGCTTGAAGAGCTTGTTCTCATTGGCAGGATCGACGATGAGATTGGCGAAGTAGAAGGGACGCCAGATCATGTACTGGCTGGCGTCGAGCTTGGTCCAGTTGGCGCCGCCGTCATCAGAGCGGAAGAGGGCGCTGGCGGCGGATTCGATCATGGCATAGACGACGCTGGGCTTGGACGGGGCGACGGCGAGGGCGATGCGTCCGTAGGGCTTTGCGGGCAGTCCCTTGGCGGTTTTCCCGGTGATCTCGGTCCAGTGCTCGCCACCGTCGGTGGACTTGAAGATTCCGCTGCCGGGACCTCCGGAGCGGAAGGTCCAGCCCTGGCGGCGGTAGTCCCAGAGCGAGGCGTAGAGGACGTTGGGTTCCTTGAGGGTGCTGGAGAGCATGGCGCATCCGGTGGCGGGATTGGGGCCGCCGAGAACCTTGCGCCAGCTTTTGCCGCCGTCACTGGTTTTGAAGACACCGCGGTCGCCGCCATCGCTCCAGAGATGGCCGAGAGCGCAGACGACGGCGGTGTTTCCGTCCTTGGGGTCGACGATGATTTTGGAGATGTGCTCGGAGTCCTTGAGGCCGACGTTGTCCCAGTTCTCGCCGCCATCGGTGGAGCGATAGACGCCGTCGCCGATGCTGACGCTGTTGCGGACCCAGCTTTCGCCGGTTCCGACCCAGACATTCTTGCTGTTGGAGGGGTCGAGGGTGATGGCGCCGATGGACTGGACGGGCTGCTTGTCAAAGACGGGATTGAAGGTGGTGCCACCGTTGACGGATTTCCAGACGCCTCCGGAGGCGGAGGCGGCGAAGACGGTGAGGCGGCCATTTTCATTGACGGCGGTGAGGGCGGCGATGCGCCCGCTCATGGTGGCCGAGCCAATGTTGCGTGCGGGGAGGCCGGAGATGGATCCGGCGTCAAAGCGCAGTGCGGGCTGTGCGAGGGCAGAGGAAACGAGGAGCGCAGGCACGGCAAGGGAGAGCAGAGCGCGGGAGACGGTGCGAATCATGGAAGCGGCACTCTCATTTCGGTGAAGGCGGGTGGCGACGTTATTCATTGGCCTGCTCCTGGGGCGGAGGCCGCCGGTTTGGGAGTTTTGGGCACGGGCATGACGAAGGAGGAGTCCTCAAGCGGGATGTTGACCTCTATCTTCTCCATGGTGACCTTCTGGCGATTTTCAGGATGGGCCTTGGGGCCAAACTGCAGGGAGTAAGGATAGAGGACTCCGTTGACGGGTTTGTAGGAGCCGAATTCGGTGGTGCTCTCACGGACGGAGCCGCGGATGAACTGGGTGAGGTCAGTGCGGAATTCGAGATAGGTGTCGGGGTCGAGATAGTAAACCATGACATCGCCATTCTTGAGGGTGACGCGGAGAACGTATGCATCGTCGCCATCGACGGGCTGTTTGCCGAGGTACTCGACCTTGTTGCCCTTGGCGGCGGCATCGACGAGGGGGCCATCGAAGTCGGCTTGCTCGGAGAGGCCGCGGACCTCATCTTCGCCCATCATCTCGGCATCTTTCTTGCCCTGGAAGGGAGAGATCTTCCAGCCGATTTTGCCATCGTAGGCATCGGTCTCGGTCATACCCTGGAAGGTGAAGAGCTGGCGGAGCTTGTCAGGGCGCTTGCTCTCCATGGCGACGTCGGCGCGGAAGCCATCAGCTTCCATCTTGCCGCGGGAGCGATAACTCTGGATGGCCTTGATCTTGTCCAGCCCGCCCTTTGCCTGGAGGTTTTTCGCGACTAACTCATCGGCCGTTTGCGCCTGTACAAGGGCAACGGCAACGGACATTGCGAGCAGAACACCAATCAGCCTTAACAGCTTCATGAGGTCTGTGCTCCTTCTCTGGTGGCCGGGTGGCGGCCTGAAATGCGATTCGATGGAAACGCTCAACGGTGTACGACTGCGAAGGCAGCCAGCTAGCCAGCCATATGGCGGAGAATTGTAATACGCAACCGAGTTTTGGCGAAAGCAAACGACGAGAGCGAAGATGTGACCCGCGGCGCGCGACATCGCTTGCCGCTTTCCAGTAAGATGCTGGATCGTAGGTCCGAGGTTCAAAAGGCGATGAAGCTAGTTTTCGTTCTCTCCGTGATGCTGATGTTTGTGGAAGCCGGATTGGCGCAAGACCCCAATGGCGGCGTGGAAGGCACGGTTACGGATCCGGCAGGCGCGGTAGTGGCGAATGCGTGGGTGACTGTGACCTCCGAGACAGACAATGCGACGCGCAGAGTTGCGACCCACGCCAACGGCGCTTTTGTAGTGACCGGGTTGCAGGCCGGCAAGTACTGGGTGACGGGCGAGGCGACGGGCATGCGCTGCCCGCGGACACTGGCTGAAGTGCGCGTGGGGCAGACGGCGCATGTGCCGCTGAAAATGCAGTTGGCATCGGCGAACACGACAGTGGCGGTGCGGAGCGAGCAGGCGGATCGAACGAGCAGCGTGCTGGGGAATCCGGTGACGCAGGAGGAGATTGAGGAGACTCCGCTGGCGAACCGGAGCTTTGCCAACATTGCGTATATTGCGCCGATGACGGCACCGGTGGAACCCTCGGATCCGACAAAGGCGCGGATCACGGCCGTGTCATTTGCCGGCAGTTCAGGGTTGAACGTGGACCTGTCTGTGGACGGCGGGGACAACAACGACGACTACATCGGGGGATTTCTGCAGGCGTACTCGCCGGAGGCAATCCGGGAGTTCAATGTGCGCACGGCACAGTTTGATCCGGACACGTCGCGGACCAACGGGGCCTCGGTGGTGATCAGCACCAGGGCGGGCGGAAATGATTGGCACGGCAGCGGGGCGGGATTCTTTCGCGGAAGCGGGCTGAATGCGCGCAATACGCTGGACAACCCGGCGCCGCAGCCAAAGCAGCCTTACGGGCGGCAGGACTACGTGGGGACGGTGGGCGGTCCGGTGAAGCGCGACAGGCTGTGGTACTTCGCGTCCTATGAATACAACCGGGAGACTCCGAGCGTGGCTTACAGCGGCGCGAGCCTGGGGGAGTTCCAGAGCCTGGCGACGCTGGCGGGCGAAGGGCAGATTCCGGGAGTGAGCGCGATTGCGACGCCGAGTTCGCTGGCGGTGCCGTTCCGCGACGGGCTGCTGAATACGCGGGTGGATTGGCAGCAGAGCGCGGCATCACGCTGGTTCGTGCGCTTCTCGCTGGATCGCAATCTGACGCACAATGACCTGGTGCAGCAGGCGGCACTGCCTTCGACGGGGTTTACGACGAGATCCAACTACTACAGCGCCGTTGTGAGCAACACGATGGCATTCGGGGATCACTGGCTGGGGAGCACAGTGCTGGCGGCTTCGCTGTTTGACCACAGGAAGACGCGGAATTCGGAGATGGGATTCGCGCTGGCGTTTCCGTTCAGCACGACGGCGCTGACGACGAGCGGTTTTGAGACGTTTGGCGACAACCAGTTTGCGACCGCGATCACGGCGTTTCCGATTGCGCGCGAGCAGCAGAAATACCAGTTGCGCTACGACCTGAACCACTCCTCGGCGGCACACACCGTGAAACTGGGAGTGAACTTCATTCACGAACCGGTGCTGCGGGGACGTTTTGCGGACGGTGCAGAGACCCTGTACGTGTTTGCGCAGGATCCGACGTACTACACGACTTCCGGATGCCCACTGCTGGGGACGAATGTGAACTGCCCGAGCTATGTGACGGAGAACGATGCGGCGGCAACGGATGGAACTTTTTCGCAGAGCGTGCAGCGAGTGGGATTCTACGGGCAGGATAGCTGGCGGGTGGCGCGCAACGTGGCGCTGAATTATGGAATGCGCTACGACACGACGTTTGGGCTCTTCATTGCGAGCGGACACGACCAGAATGCGAACGCAACGCTGCAGGCGCTGCGCACGGCTGGAGTTGGATTTGCCAGCGGCGTGCCGCATGATTACCGCGGGGCGGTGAGTCCGCGGGTGGGCGCGGCGTGGTCGCCGGGTGGAAGAAGCACGGTTGTGCGCGCGGGCTTTGGAATGTACTACAACGACCTCGCGCAGAACGGCTGGGCCGAGGCGTTCCAGGCGGTGAACGGGGGAGCAAATCCTCCGGCGGCGGTGATCGATCCGCACTACCACTCGCCGTACGCGATGCAGGGGAGCGCGGCGGTGGAGCATGAACTGGCGCGGGGGTGGAAGGCGAGCGCGCAGTTCGAGCATCAGCAGGGGGTCCACCAGTATAGGCGGTATGAGTACGTATCGGGGATTTCACTGCCGAGTTCGGCACCGAGCGCATCGGTGTTCCGCAGCGACAATCGCTCGCGCTATGACGGAGGATCGGTGATTGTGCAGCATCGCGGCGGGGGCTTTGACTTTACGGCCCACTACACATTCGCGAAGGCGACAACCTGGGGCGCCACGGTGGGAGAGCTGTTCGACTACGTGAACGGAGTGACGGATGCGCTGCATCCGTTTGGGCCGGGCGACCACGGGCCTTCGGGAGAAGATATCCGGCACCGCTTTGTGGTGGAAGGGGCGTTCCGGCTTCCGTGGCACCTGCGGTTTGCAGCGCTGGCGCAGTTTGAAAGCGCGCGGCCGTACACGATGTTTACGCCGGTGGACATCAACGGCGACGGCAATGTGAACGACCGGGCGGTGGTGAACGGAGTGCAGACTTCGCTGGACCAGTTTCGCGGGTTGCCATTCTCGCAGGTGGATGTGCGGGTGAGCCGGGAGTTCCGCGCCGGGGAGCGAGTGAGAGTGCATCCATTCGTGGAGATGTTCAACCTGTTGAACCGGCAGAATCCGGGAAACAATTATGTGCCTGACATCAGCGCGCTAAGCCCGGTGGTGAACAGCCTGAGTAACGCGACCGGGATCTGCCTGAACGCGGGATGCACCGAGACGCGCTCAATTCACAGCACGAACGACCTGCGGCAGCCAGCAGGC
>CAILAZ010000285.1 GCA_903832295.1 uncultured Acidobacteriota bacterium | reverse complement strand
GAACTTCTCGAGCGCCGGACTGCCGTAAAGACATCAGAGCGCGAAGCTGGCCCAGAGCAGAGAGATGAACCCGTACCGGATGAGCCGGCTATCCCGGTCACCGAGCGCCGCTCTGCCGTCGCCGAGCCCACGCCGGAGCAGCGCGCCCAGGTCGCCGCCGCCGATCGCCAAGTCCAAGAGTTGACCGAGCAGCAGATGGGCCAGTCATTCTCAGCCCTGCCTGTCGCCCGCCAGAGAGTTGCCGCGGAGTGGCTGGCCGCCAAACATCCGGAACAGTGGGAAGCGTTCAAGGAAACCCCGGCCTATGCCCGGCACGAGTCCGATGTGCGGAACGCGGACCTTATGGATGCCGCCATGAAGCGGTTCCTGGACTTGCACCCGGAAGGTGACCGGGAAGCACTGGCGCCGGGCGCTGACATTCATTCTGGTGTCGCCAAGCTCATTTTGGCGCGCAGCAACATCGATTCCGTTCTCAAGGCCGACCCGGAGACCGCCAAAGACCTGAATGAGCACTCCGAGAGGGTCGTGGGCAAGTCTTTCGACTCGCTTACCCCGGAGATGCGCGGCCCGGCGCTGGCTGAGTTCCTGCGCGCCAAGCCAGAGAAACTGCAAGCCTTTTTGTCTGTTGATCTTACGGAGAGAATAGCCTCCGGCCAGCACATTGACATCGCCAACATGGACGCCGAGGGCATGGCGCGGGAACGTGGCAGTCTACGCATGGACCAGCGGGATGCGGTTCGCCGGCGGATGGACGAGGAAAATGCCGATCGCATACTCGCAGACGAGCGCAGCCGGCGGCAAGAGGCGGTAGCAGCCACGGTTCAAGACGCGCAGAGCAGCCGCGCACCGTCTTTGGATGCTGTCTACCGGGCCAGCCAGGGGCTGACGGAGATGGCCTCCAAGCTCGGGATGGGGAAGGCAGACCAGTTCTCGGACCTCTTTGAGATCGAAAAGCAGGCCCAAGGAGTCCCTGAATATCTTCGGACTCCGGCGGTCAGAGAGTTTCTGACCAAGATGCGCCAGGTGCGCGCCGCGGCCGAGGATCACATTCTCCGGCAGGTAGCCGAGGCAACGGCAGAAAAGTTTAGAACGGACGCTGACGGGGCGCTGGACGAGGCCTCGAAGCGGGTAGTTCACCTCATCGGCCTACGCGACGACTTGCAACAAGCCGCCGACGACCTGCGTATGCAAGGTCAGACGGCAGCGGCGGACGCCGCGCAGCAAGCCGCAGACCTCAATACTCGCGAGGCTGATGCCGTGGTGGCGGGTGCCGAGTCAGTACAGAGCCCGGCGCCTCCCCCACCCCCAGGACAGCCACGCCCCAAACTCGTTATCGGCGCAGCGACGGAAATTGTAACTCCCTACGGAACCCGCAAGGCTCACTATGTTCTTCTCGCGGACAAAGACGTGCGCACGTCGCACCACCCCATCACTTTCGAGCCGACCAAAGGATTCGACCAAAGCGTCCAGAAGCGCCGGTACGAGAGCGACAAGGAAGCCCAGGTAGACATTACCGTAAAAGGGGCCATGCCCGACGGCAGGATCTTGTATTCAAACACGCCTCAGACGATGGACGGCCCATCGGTAGTCGCATGGCGGCCAGACGCGGACGGTAATCCGACGATCATCGAGACAGGTGCCGGTAACGGCCGGAAGATGATTAAGGAGCAGTCGAAGGTTCTTCATCCGGATGCGTATCGAAGCCTGATGAATTTCAGGTCCACGCGAATTGAAGATTTTGGCCTCTCTGAGTCGGCAGGGAAGATAGAGTTTGGAGAGGAGCCGTTCGACGTTTACCGCCTCTTGGACGATCCAGTCACCGACCAGATTGAATGGAAGCGGATCGGCGAAGAGATGAACACCTCTCCCACGAAAGGCTCCAGCTCGGAAGAGCAAGGCGCGGCGATGGCAAGCCTCCTCGACAAAAAGTTCATCGACCGCCTCGACGACATATTCTCATCCTTGCCGCAAGTCAAAACAGACGATCAAGGCAGGGAGCAATCCATATCCCTGAAGACGGCGATGCGGGCAAGGTCTGCCGACATTGCTCAATTGCTGGTAGACGCGGGGATCATCGCGCCAAACAAGCGGACAGAGTTTATCATCCAAACAGGAGAAAATGCGGGAGATTTAACGCCCAACGCAAAGAATCTCATAGAGGACATGCTGATTAGTCTGACGGTGAGCGATCCGAAGGTTCTTGAAAACGCATCTCCGGACGTGAAGAACAAACTGGCGCGGGCTTCAATGTCATTCGTCAGAGCCAAAAGCGCTGGAGATAATTGGGATCTCGGATCAGATAATTGGGATCTCGGATCATACAATTCGGACGCCGTGAAACTTATCACAAAGGCTGATGATATGTCCCATCGGCTGTCTCGCCTACAGGGAAAGCCGGAGGCTGTGGCGAAGGGCGCGGGAAGTTCGTCGCTGATTGAGAAGTATCTGCACACAGGGAACTATCAAGACAAGAACAAGTTCGGCGCGGAGCAAGGCGATTTATCCCTCGACGCATTTTCTTTTACCGACGGTCAAGACATCGGCCATGCGGAACATCCCGCAACTGTTGCGCTCGCCATGGCCCTTGAGCAGACGCCACGCGAATACTCGCTGATGATGGCAAAGTATGCCGAAGGCTCAAAGCCGGACATGTTCGGCGCAAAACACCCTGTAGACGTGTTCAACGCCGAGATCGCCAGCAAATTCAACGACGGGGAAGGCAATCCGTTGCACGTTATCCCTGAAGAGTGGGGTTCTGTGGTCGGCTTGTCAGAAACAGTCAAGGCGGCGATCGAAGACAGCCGCGGTCCGCTGCCTGTCGAGCCTGAAGTCCATGCAGAGACTGTGGTTGAGGATGTAAGCCCGGACTCGTCGAGCGTTACTGAGGCGCTACCGGAAGGGCCAAAGAGGGTTGGTGAACTGCGCGTGGCCCTGTCCGGCCACCCCAATCTTACCCCGGCGGAGGCTGATGCCCTCACAGAAGTCTTTGAGCATATCCTGCCGCGCGCAATCGGCGAAGACCTCGACACTTTGCTGGGCAACCGGAGGCTGAATTTCATCATCGGCGGAAAGGACGTTGATCGTCCTAACGCTCAAGCCTATCAGTACATCGAGGATGGGCGGTCTATCATCCACCTGTGCGACACCGCCAACACCTCGAGTTTCATTCACGAGATGGCGCACCATATCCGCAGGTACTTGAATCCGGCAGACCAGGCGGTAGCCAATGCTTTTGTCGGGGCAAAGCCGGGCGAGGCGTGGACGGACGCACAAGAGGAGAAGTTTGCCCAAGCCTTTGAGCGTTATCACTACGATGGCGGAATACGTCGCGGCAAACTGGAAGCGATGTTCTCCCGCATATCACGGGCAATGCAATCCATCTACAATTCCGTGACTGGTCAGAAGTTGGCGAAGGGCAGCAAAGAGCTCAATGCCATGTTCGACAACTGGTACGACTGGACGCGCGCCGAGCGCAAGCCGATTACAGCACGGTTGGACGTGGAGGCCCTGGAGGCAGCGGCAAGCGGCAAGGTAGAGATTCCAGTCGCGGCTAAGATGGTCGAACGCGGCGGAAAGATGATTTCCGACAAGGCGCAACCTTTTGTATTTGTGGACAGGGAGGCGTTCCGGGAGTTTCTTCGCGACAAGCGGAACAAATTTAAGGGTTACGAACTCCACAACGTCAAGGGTGAGGCGACAGTCTACGCATTGATAGAGGCGGGCAAGAGAAAGCTCTACCAGATGCCGATGTCGGACACGATCGAGATGGCGCGGAAAGCCCGCGACCTCGAAGCGCAGTTGAAGAAGGAGACGGACCCCCGGCGGCAGGCTTTACTCCGCGGCCAGTTAAACGGCATTGAGGACAAACTGCGCGGGTCCACACATATCTTTGGCGCAACTCCGCCCGAGCCGAGAGATGGCAGCATTATCCAATTGGTTCACGGAATGGGCGAGATGCCCTCAATGGACCATCCGACGACGCCGGCAGAGGCTGTAACAGCGCAGCAGGCCTACGGCGACCCAACAGGGATTGCGCTTGGAGGCGAACATGGCAGTGGCAAGAGAGGAACAAAGGCTGATGACACTCCTGGGGTTCGAGAAGAAGGCGGAACTGACCGACTTCCTAAACAGCCCGGAAAGGCCGACGGGGAACATGGTGCCGCCGAGGGTGGACGAGGTGCCGGACGAATCGCCACTCCCGAAAAGAACCCCCTTGCCAAAGTAAAGGCGGCCAAACTCCTCGCGCCGGAAAGGGAGCGCGGGACGCCAGTCGTTGACCCCGACAAGTGGCGCGAACACGTCGAGGCGCTGGGCTTGCCGGAGGGGACACCGCCGCCGACCGTGCTGCTCACTCCAGATGAGAGGGAAATTCTTTCGATGTACCCGGGGCAGGTTGAGGTTGCCGAAGGAGCACTGTCCGCCTTGCAGCAGTTCGACGGGACCATTGTGGCAGTTCCTCCAGGTGGCGGAAAAACTGTAATTAACAGCATCATCGCAAAGCGTTTGCTTGGAACAAGTGGCGACAAAGTAGGCTTGATTGTCACAGTGAGTCAGCCTCTTATTCATGGCCCGGACGGGTATATGGATTGGGGCCATCGCATAGGTTTGACAGTTGATAAGCTCCCCAGCGATATGAGCGAGGTTCAGGCCGGCGGGGTTTATGCCGCAACCTATGCACAGATTCGTGGCAATCGCTCCCTGTTTGTGATCCCGTGGGACTTTGTGATCTTCGACGAGTCTTCATCTCTCGCTAACCACATGGAGTCAGAGCAGGGGCAGGCGGGTGTCAAGCTGGGCTATGCCGCAAAGAAGGTGGTCTACTCCAGCGGTACACCGTACACGACCGTCATGGAAATGGAATACATGCACAAGCTGGGCCTGTGGCCGAAGGGAGGGTTCCCGGCCTGGGCATCGCAGTTTGGCTTGCGCGAGATTGCGCCAAACACCTACAGTGGAGGATCGGCGCCTAACCGTCTCGCAAAGCTGCGGCAGCAACTCATCGAACAACGCGGCCAGTGGCAAACCCTGCACATGGACATGGAGGGGACAGAAGCTCAGGTTGCCCTGATTCCGCAGACGGAAGAGGTCAAAGCCGGCGTGCGCACTATCCGCGCAGCTTTTGCCAAAGCAGCCAAGGCCTTTGAGAAAGCAGGGACAAGCCGCTGGATCATGCCCACGCTAGGGCACGAGTCCATCTTCCTCAAGAGGTACATTACGGCGTCGAAGATCCCGGCAATGCTCGAATATGCGAAGAAGGCCATTGATGCTGGATGGCATCCGGTTATCTTCACCGAGTATCGTTCGCCAGTAGAAGAGGGGATGGAGTTTTTCAACAACCTGCCGGAAGGTCTTGGAGAAGAGATCAACAGAATGCTTCCCAAGATCCCCAACATGGTCGACGAAATGCGTAAGGCGTTTGGAGAAAAGGTCAGCATCTACGCTGGACCTGCAAACGAGGTGCGCGGCGAAGAGCTTGAATCGTTCCTCACTGGAGAGAAAGACGCCATGTACATGAGCTATGGCGCTGGTGGTATGGGAACAAACGCGCAGGACAAGGTTGGCGATGCTCCGCGCATGGGAATGTTTGTTGAACTTCCGTGGTCTGGAAAGATGCTGGAGCAGGGTACTCGGCGCACCTGGAGGCTCGGAACAAAGTCCAATGTGGTCAACGTGTTCTTTACGACTGACGCTCTTCCTGAAATCAAACTGCTAGGAACCAAGATTCTCCCGCGCATGGCAAGTTTGGAAGGAGCCGTGAAGGGGATCACAAAGGAGTCGCAGTTCTCGAGGGCGCTGCGCGAGTCTGTTGGCCTGAAGCATGAACTGATGGAGTACGACGAGGGGCAGGAATATGCCCCCACGGCCGCAGAATGGGAACAACGGGGCGACGGTGAACCATTTGCGCTTCTCTCCGACCTCGAAGTTCCCAGCGCCAAAGACGCCATGCACAAGGGTATGAAGTACAAAGGGCGGGAGCATAAGCTCTACCAGATGCCGACAGAGGTTACGACCTCGACGCGCAACGAGCCGGATTTTAAGGAATGGTTTTCCGGGTCGAAAGTGGTCGGCGAAGACGGGCAACCTCTAAAGGTGTATCACGGAACAGATAAGGAGTTTTTGTCTTTCAAGGCAGGTGATTCAGAAAATTCAGAGAGTGATCCTGCGGCGGCATTCGGGGCGTTCTTCACAGAAATTCCAGAAGTGGCGAACGTGTATGCGGCGAGGGAGGGGGGGAATGTTCGTCCAGTTTACCTGAGCCTCAAGAATCCCTATTCCATGTCGCTCGAAGAGAGAATGTCGTTTAAGTCGAAGCAAGAAGTGGAGGCAAAGAAGAGCGAACTTACCAGGGCGGGGCATGACGGAATTATAAGAAAAGGTAACGGAGGAAAAATCATTGAGGCTGTTGCGTTTAGTCCCGACCAAATCAAGCCTGCCTTTGGCCGTAAACTTTTTCAGATGCCCCCCGAAGACCTCGACCCCTTCGAGCGCGCCGCGCAAGCCGCGATGGAAGACCTGCAGGTCCAGATTCGCAACCTGCCTGCGCCGACTGCGCGCGCCGTCTCCGCCAACGCTGGAATTATCAACATGGAAGCGACAGAGGCTGGCCGCCGGGCGATGGGGAGCGGTGAGCCAGTCAAGGAAGCAGCCGCGCGCAAGGCAAAGTTCATTGCCAACGACATTCTCTTGAGCGACGAAATGCTCATCTCCCTGCACCGCGGCAAAGGAAATCTTCGCAACATCGGAAAGTTCGTTCAGGAAACCGGATGGATGCTGGCCACATCCGGAGACAAGGTAGTCGAGAAGGCCTTCAGGAGCGCCGGGCTACCGAAGTTGGGCGAAGAAATGAAGCGCCGCATCATTGATTGTGACATCCGCAAGGGGCTCTATCAGGGCCGAATGCAAGCCGTGATCCGCGATGTGGTGAACGGGAACGACCTCAAACCGGCAGAAATCGAAACGATGTCCAAGGTGGTCGAGGGTCAGACAGCTTCCGAAGATCCGCGCATCAACAAGGCGGCCAAAGAGTTTCGTCAATTCACCTCCGACGTGCGGCAGGCGCTGGCCGACGCGGGAAGCGTAGTTGTGATTTACGAGGACGGGATCCGCAAGGAAATTCCATACTCCGCAATTGAAGAAGACCCTCACTACTGGCCCAGGATGTACGACTGGAACAAGGAATTTGTCATCACAGACAAGGCGACCGGGGCGAGAACAATCACAACGCTGGCAGAGATTATGAATATGCCCACCAGCGACGTGCGGCGCGAGAAGATTATCGAGCAGTTTGCCGAAGATCGTGGAATCTCCAAACTTCAAGCGCGGCAGTTTTTTGAAAAGCACGACCGCGGCATCCGCCTGGCCGGGAACGTGGAGCGCGCCCGTGAGTTTAACGTCCCGCTCTACAGCCGCGACCGCCAAGCCATCGAACGGTACATCGATCAGGTAGCGACGACGTTGGCGGTGACCGAAGTTCATGGACAGTTCCGCCAAAAGACTGACCCGCTCATCAGCCAACTCCCCCCGTATGAGTCGGGGATCGTCAACCGTGTAATCACGTCAGACCTTGATCCCGCTCATCTTCCGCCATCAGACCGCGTGGCGCTATCGGCCACCAGCGGACTTATCATCACAGCCAAGATGCTCTACAGTCCACTCAAAGTGCTGACGCACATTTGGAAGGCGTCTCTCGCCACAAACACACGCAGCGTAGTGGCCGGGCTTTTGAAGGGAGTTGTTAAACCCGGTGAACTTTTTGAGCGAGCCCGCGACTGCAACGCCCTGCTCGATTACAGCAAGTCGGCCTGGATGCGTGAATACGGCATGAAACGTGGAAATATCGGCCAGAAGTTCCTCGACTTTAACGGCTTCACGATGGAGATTCAGTTCTCTCGTATTCTTTCGTCAGCTACGGGCCGGTATTGGTTTGAGCGGTACGCTTATCCCGAACTGGTCAAGCACCCAGACAATCAGCCACTGCGCCGAAAACTGATGGACCTTTACGGAATGTCAGAAGATCATATCAACAACATCGTTGCAAACGGCTATGGTCCAGACGATGTGCGGCGAGTGGAATTGGGAGCGGCTAATTGGGTTACAGGGAGCAACCGTCCATCTGAAATGCCTCCGTCATTTCGCCCAGACAAGAACGCGAGTGGGGTGGAATTCAAGCTGGCAACGCTGTTTCGCATGTCCCAAATGCTTCATGGGTTCATGTTCAAGACGGCCAACATGGTCAATCGGACAGTTTTCGAGGAGTTATATAAATCCAATTGGAAGAGCATTGAGCCCTATCACTTAATTGGAAGATTTGCGTTTAATGCCGGCATGGCCGGCTGGGCGCTAGAGCAGTTGCTCTACCAGCGGCACAAGTTGCAGGGATCTTCAGAGGCTGAGATCGAAAAGCACCGCCACGAGTGGCTGATGGATCATCCCGCGTCCGCCGAGGCCCTTTGGTGGTCAATGGCGAATATGTCGATGGCGATCGGCGTCCAGCCGCTTTCTGATATGTTCAGCGAACGAGCAACAAAGAATCCGAAGGACCGGGAAAAGTTGTCGACAGAACATCGTCCGGTAAAGAGCCTGATGGGGATGCCTCTCGGGATACCTGGCCAGGATGCAGAGGCCATGTTTACGGCGATTGAGGACTATGACAACACCTTCGCCGACACAGGCAAGCACAAGCAGTCCCCAGAGGAGCGGCGGAAGAACATCATCAAGCGCCTATTGACGGAAGAGGTAGTCGGCGCATCGCTCATCCCCGGAACAAAACCGGATAAGCCCGTCGTGCATCACGGCCGGTCCAAGAAACCGTCAAGCAGATTTTGATAGTTTCTTCATCTGTTCCGCAAGAGCCTTCTTCTCTCTCCACCGCTTCCAGTACGCGGTCATCGCCACAGAGACAGCCTTGGACTGGACGGCGCGATTGATCCTTCCCTTGCCTGGTACATAGAAGGTATTGTTCTCGCTGAGGTCGACGCCTTCCATGATTGCTTTAGTGTCTCGCATCCTACGTGTCAGAACGTCTTGCATCAGCGCCTTTCTTGTAGTTGCGGGATCTTTGCCGATGCAGTCGGCAACCGCCTCAACATCCTTGAAGGCCATCCACAAATCAGTAGCGCGCAAGGTTCGCATTGGCTCGGGCAACGACGCGATGCGCTGGACCTCCTTGTTTATCTTCAGCGAGTACCGCTTCAATGCCGCCCCCTTGATCGGGGCCTCTTGCGTGGAAACCCGAAGGCTGCCAAGAAAACTCAGCAGCGCTCCGCGATCGGTGCGTATTGGATGGGTTAAATCGTAGAGATGTTTCTGCAGGGCATAGAAGTCGTCAATGCTTATCAGCTCGCCAAAGACAGGATCGACATAGAGCATAATGTTCAGCCCCTGGCAGTATTCGCGCATCCCGCGGGCTGACCGATGGAGGAGCTTGGCAATATCTTTGAATGGCAGGAATGGGCGCCGGCTCAGCGGGACCAGCATAAACCGGCGCAGCCAGGTGAGAGTCTTTACGGGAGGACGCTCAAGGATGATAGTGTTTGCGCAGTTGCCGGAGATGACAACATTCAGGTAGCCGTCAAAGATCAGCGGCGGAAGGCGGTCTGGTTCCACCCCGAGCAGCACAGCCAGATCAGCGAGGGAGATGTGCTCAACGTCTGCCACGGACTCTTTGCATTACGGCTTCCAGCGCCTCGGCCGCCTTGGCGTTCTTCCGTCGAGCCTTATGACTCGCGAGAGCGGCCTTCCGGAAGTGCTCAGAGCCGTTGGCCTCGAAGTTGGCCTTTCCCCCGAGACTACCCAGCTTCACGTAAAAGAGGGGGTCGGCCTTGGTTAAAGCCTCCCCCTCTTCCCTCGTCTTCTTCTTTTTCGATCGTGTCGCCATGAAACGAATTGTAGACGCTTGCTGGCAGGATTGCAAGCATTTTCTGATAGTTGCAGAAAGTTAAAAATAATGCTTGCAATTCCACGCTTGCATGGTGTAGTGTAAAAAGCGATGTAAGATAGTTCAAGGAAGGGAAGGGAAACATGGCAGAAGATACAGCAATTCAAGTAGTGCAGCCAGCCACGCAACTTGCTCGGACTGAAACCTTTGCACCGCGCACCCTGGCGGAAGCAATCGAGTTTGCAAAACTTATCGCGGACTCGGGAATGGTGCCCAAGGATTTCGTAAATCGCCCAGGGGCGATCGTCGTAGCGATCCAAATGGGCATGGAGGT
>CAILAZ010000284.1 GCA_903832295.1 uncultured Acidobacteriota bacterium | reverse complement strand
AGGGCGTGTAGTAAAAAAGGCACTACAGCATATGGCTATAAGTGGTATTTCGCTGAGGATATGCCGATTCCAGTTGAAGATTATACGACTAACTGGACATCTGCTCGCGGAAAGGATTTTGTATCTTTTGAAGAAGCAAGATGTTTCGTCAGGGGGTTGAAATTAAAGTCAGCTGGTGAATGGCAAAAATACTGCAGAACAGGCAAACGTCCTATTGACATAGCAACACATCCGGACAAACAATACCAAGATTGGCAAGGATGGAGCGATTGAAAATCTGCGGGTGGTGAGCGGACACCCGATGCTGCTGCAGAGCGCGATGGAAGCGGTACGACAGTGGAGGTACAAACCTTACTTCCTGAATGGACAGCCGGTGGAAGTGGACACGCAGGTCACGGTGCGCTTCAGCCTGGAGACCAATTAGGGAGAGCATGCTGGAGCGCCGGGGGACGCTCCAGCGTGCGGTAATTACTTCGTCTGCGCGAGAATCTGCTGGAGTATCTTGGGATCGTTTGGCAGCAGTCCGCTGGCGGGAAGGCGGCGGGTCATCTCGGCCCAGTTGGGGTCGGCGGCAAAGATGCGGCGGAAGAGCGGCAGCGCCTCCTCAGTGCGATTGACGTTGACGAGCGCGACGGCGTGCCAGTAGATCATCTCCAGATTGCCGGGGACAAGTTGCTCGGCGGCTCCGTACTCGCGCAGCATTCCGGCGGTGTCATTGTGCTCGCTGGCAAGGTCTCCGGCATTCATGTGGTTGTAGGCGCGGGCGAGGGTTACAAGGCGACGGAGTTCTACCAGAGGACGGTCATTGTCTTCGACACGAAGATCGAAGATGCGGTCCTCCCATGGCTTGCCGCTGGGCTTTTCCTTGACGACGATGATGGCGGCGGATTGGCGGCCACGGATATCGCCCCCGGCCTCCTGGGCTGCGTCAAGAGCGGCTAACATGCGCTCGGCCAGGTCGCCCTTGGTTTCGCGATAGGCCTTGGCCATGGCGGGCCAGATGCGGTCGTTGAGCATCATGTTCGCCTGCACGGAAAACTGGTTCTGCTCATCGGTAATTTGCCCGGCGGAAGCCACGCACTTTGCTCCGGTGTGGGCGAGCACACGACCCTGGGCATCAATCATCGCCACCTGGCGTACGTCGCGTCCAGAGTCGGCGGCAAGCAGACCGCGGAGCGCATCCGGAGCGCTGCGGCCCACCTTCATAAGGGCTAAGCCGAATTGTCCGTAGGAGGGATCGACAAAGGACTGGGTAGCAACGGCTCCGACGCCGGGTTCAGCCCAGGGGACGACGGAGCCGACGGAAAACCAGTGCGACTGCACAGCGACGCCAATTTCACCGGTGGCTGGATCGCGAGCAACGATGGAGAAGGTGTGCGCAAGCGGACCGGGCTTGGCAGGCGTGGACTGGGCTGCGGCAGCAAACGACGAAAGCAGGAGAATACAGAACAGGCGTCTCATCCGGATAACCTCGATGAGCAGATTGTAGCGCGGACAAAAGTAAACCCGGCAGATTGCCGGGCCACAAGATGGAACAATTCAGGGGAAGAATGAGTGACACGCATCAGCGGGCCAAAGCAGTTGGCACCCTGGAGTAAACCCCTCGGCTACCGTGACCAAAGAATGACGTATAACCCCGAGGATGGGAAATTCATTCTTTCTATGGCATGGATAACCAAAGCTATGGGAGCTGTAACGCGCACATTACTGGATAGTTGCGGCATTCTGGGCGCTGCGGCTTCATCGCATATTAACAGAATGCCGCGATCTTACTTGGCCTGGAGTTCCTCCTGGGCGGCGGCGCGGCGTTGCATCTCATCGGGTGCAACGTCCTCGATGTGGGTCGCGACCCACCACCAGTTTCCCGCAGGGTCTTCGAAGCCGCCACTGCGGTCGCCGTAGTATTGATCGGCTACGAGCGTCAGGCTCTTGCCGCCTGATGAGATGGCGCGCTGGTAGATGGTGTCAACGTCCGGAAGATAGACGTACAGGGTTTGCGGCCGCGGCGTGAACTGCTGGGTGGCCTGACCGATCATGACCTTGGAATCACCAAGTTGAAGTTCGCCATGCTTGAGGGTGCCGTCAGGACGGTTATGGCGATCCACCACGGTCGCTCCAAACACTTCCTGCAGAAAGCGCAACATTCCTTCAGCGTCAGGGACGGTGAGGTACGGAGTGATTGTGTGGTAGCCGTCGGGAACTGCTTTTGCCATGAAAGACCTCCCATTGATGGATGCAGGGGACGAGGGTAGGATGCGGAAATTCTCTGTGGCAGGCAAGGGGGCTAGAACCCGCATCGTTTCGGCGCGGTGAGCATCGAACTCTATCATGGGGAAAACGGAAACGGCGGTACTGGGCGGTGGATGCTTCTGGTGCGTGGAAGCAGCGCTGCAGCAACTGGAAGGCGTGCTGAGCGTGGAGAGCGGCTACATGGGCGGGGAAGTGGACCTGCCCACCTACGAGCAGGTGTGCGGCGGAAAGACCGGGCACGCGGAAGTAGTACGGGTGGAGTTTGACCCGGAAGTGATTTCCTACGGCGCGTTGCTGGAGGTGTTCTTCACGGCACACGATCCGACGACGCTGAACCGCCAAGGGAATGATGTGGGAACGCAATACCGCTCGGTAATCTTTACGTTGAATGGGCAGCGGGCGGAAGCAGAGCGGGTAATTGCGGATCTGACGACGAAGCAGGTTTTCGAAGCGCCGATTGTCACCACGGTGGAGCCGGCAAAGACATTCTGGAAGGCAGAGGGATACCACCAGAACTATTTTGCCAACAACTCACACCAACCGTACTGCCTGTTTGCGGTTGCGCCTAAAGTGGCCAAGGTGAGGTCCAAGCACTCCGAACGGGTGAAACGTGCGGGGTAAGCAAGGCTAGTCACCGGGTGCAGGCCAATGGCTCATCTCAGAAATGCGGGCCAGTAGCACATTCATATGAAATGGCTTCTGGAGGAACGATGGCGGCCTCCCAGCGAAGTCCTTCTCTGATAGCGCCTGATCTGTGTAGCCAGACATGAAAAGTATCTGAAGGCGTGGGTTCTGCTGAACCGCTAGGCGGACGAGTTCGCGGCCTCCCATGCGAGGCATGATGAGGTCGGAGACGAGGATGCGTACGTCAGGGTACTCTCCCAGGACGGTGAGCGCATCGACGCCGTCCTCTGCGGTCAGCACCTGGTAGCCATGATTGCGAAGATGATCCGCGATGGCCTGACGCAGGGCTTCTTCGTCTTCCACAACGAGGACGAGGCTGCGTCCATCGGCCGGCGTCGTCGGAACCGGGGCATCCGGCGAGGCGGCGAACTCAAGACAACGCGGGAGATGGATGGTGAATGTAGCGCCATTGCCCGGCGAGCTGTGGACGCGAATGTATCCCCCGGATTGCTGCACAATCCCATAGACGGTAGCCAGCCCAAGACCGGTTCCCTTGCCCCTTGCCTTGGTGGTAAAGAATGGTTCGAAGAGCTTCTCCTGAAGTTCAACAGGGATTCCGACGCCAGTGTCTGCAACCGAGATTTCTACAAAGCCATGGTCCACGTGGTAGTTGCAGGTGGAGAGAGTCAGGGTTCCACCGTTTGGCATGGCGTCCCGCGAGTTGACGCAGAGGTTGAGGAGGACCTGAACGATCTGGTCCGCATCGGCCTTGACCTTCCAAAGGTCGGGAGCGAGTTCGCACTGCAACTCGATATCTTCGGATATGAGGCGGCGCACCATGCTGCTGGTTTCAGCAATGATGGTGTTGCAATTGAGAATCTGGGGCGCAAGCACCTGCTTGCGGCTGAATGCGAGCAATTGGCGGGTGAGCGCTGAAGAACGCTGGGCAGCACGGGTGACCTGCGCAGTATGCTTGCGCAGCGGGTCTTCCGGCGGCAACGAACTCTCAATGAGATCGGCGTAGCTGATGATGACCATCAGCATGTTGTTGAAGTCGTGAGCAACGCCTCCGGCGAGGCGTCCGATGGCATCCATCTTCTGCGACTGATGCAACTGCTCCTGCAATTCGGTTTCAAGAGTAACGTCGCGCTTGACGGCTACATAGTTGATCACCTGCCCGGCGCGGTTAAGGACGGGAGTGATCGTGGCTTCCTCTGTAAACAGTCGGCCGTTCTTGCTGCGATTGACGAAGCGCCCGGTCCACGGTTCACCAGCCTTCAGAGAACTCCAAAGTGCGGTGTAAAACTCAGTGGAATGCTTCCCGCTCTTGAGCACTCGCGGATTCTGTCCGAGTGCTTCCTCACGGGTGTAGCCGGTGACCTTTTCAAACGCAGGATTCACATAGACGATTCGGGCATCGAGGTCCGTGATGACGATGGCCTCGCCAGCCTGCTCGATGGCGCTGATGAGACGGGCATTCTCTGCCTCATCGCGCTTGCGCTGGGTGACGTCATAGAGGACGACCTGTATGGAAGGCCCCTCTCCCTGGAGGAATGAGGAGATTGCATATTCCACGTCGATGAGATTGCCATCATGCCTGACAAGCCGGGTCTCACGCGAAGGTATCTGCATCTCCTTTGCATAAAGAGATCGGAACAGCCTCCCCGCAATGGCTTTGTGTTCCGGAAGGACAAACTCGATGAGGCGGCGATCCCGGCCATCGATGGTGGCATCGAAGCCGAACATCTCGAGCGCAGAGCGATTCGCGAAGACGATCTTTCCACTGCGCTCAACGACGATCGCGGCGGGAGAATCCTCAACAAGGCGCCGGTAACGTGCTTCGCTCTCTTCGAGTCCGCTATGCACCTCGGCCAGGGAGGAGATCGCGGCCTTGAGGGCTCCTGTGCGCTCTTCAATCAAGCGCTCGACACGCTGGCGGCGGTCCAACGAATCTGCCAGGAATACCGCGACCAGCAGCGTAAACAGCAGGCAGATGGCACCTCCGGCATAAGAGTAGGTGTTGTTGACCGGAAAGGCACCGAGGCTGGGCAATGCTGTGACCTCCCAGGCGCGCCCGCCAACTACGATGGTCCGGTGCTCGGATCGCGCAGAAGGGGCGGGGGGCATTCTGTCAGTGGGGTAGAGCAGTTGCGGCCCCCCGTCAACGCTGAGGTCGTGGAGGACCAGATCGACGCCGGAGGTGGCTCCATGCTTTTCCACGACGGTGCGAATGCGCAGCAGGCCGGCGGCGAAGCCACGCAACTCGACCTGCCCCAGAGCCGTCGCCGAGGGACGATAGACAGGGCGGACGATGAGAACACCGCCTTCTCCGCTGGAATTCGATACCAGCGCAATTCGCTGGGTAGCGGTGATTTCTCCGGTGGATGCGGCAAGAAGAAGCGCATGATGCCGCCCGGCACCGCTCCCGGAGATATCGAATCCCATGACGCTTTGTTCGCTGGAATCGGGCAACGCGTAGCGGACGGGGAAATACACGGAGCGATCCGGCGCCCGCATCAGCTTGCGGCGAGGTAACCCATCGCGAATTTCGTAGTCGGGTGAACCTTCGTCGCGCGCAGCTTTTTCGAACGCGGCGCGGGCGCTGAGTGTGACCTCGGGAGCCCACTCAAGAACCTGAATTGTGGAGTCGTGTCCGAAGAAGAGAGACGTGACAAAAGCGCGAAAAGAATTGCGAGTCACCGGGTCACTGGCTTCGCAAAAGGCTCCCAGCGCCGCGACTCTGCTGACCGCAGTATCGACATCGGACTGAAGCTGGTCAAACCGTTCCTGAGATGCGCGATGAAAGGCAGCGTGGGCCTTTGCGGTTTCCAGCGATCGGAGAGCAGCAAAACACAGGAGAGAGAGCAGGACGCCGAAGCAGACCAGCGCGAGCACGGACAGGTGCCGTCCCGGCATACTGAGCCACTTCTTCAGCAAGGAATCCCCTTTCAGTTCCGCAAACACCTCAGTACTTACTCAGGACGCCCCGCGCCGAATACTCGGCTGAAGAATATGTAGCGAGCACAACCCTTATTCCTAAGATCGGTATTCTCTCTCAAAAAGAATAGCCACGATACAGGCAATTCCGGCTACCCCCCTCAAAAGCAAGCGCCGACACTAGAGTACCGAAAGCGGCTCAGCGGGCAACCCACGTTCCTGTGCACGGCGCACAATGGCCTCGAGCATTCCAGGAATGGTGTACTCGGCGGCCTGCACGTCCACACTCAACTCAAACTGGCGCAAGGTGTCAGAAGTCACGGGGCCGATGGAAGCATTGAGGACCCCTTCCACAAGCTTGGAGTGGCCGGAGCGAATCCCAAGCAGGGCGACGTAGTTCCTGACGGTGGAAGAGCTGGCAAAAGTAATGACGTGAGGACGCCGCTCAGGATCGCGCAGGAGGGCGCGAAGCGCCACTCGCGAAGACTGGGGAATGACGGTCTCATAGGCCTCAACGACATCGAGAAAGGCTCCCAGTTGCCGCAGCTCGCGGGGAATTACATCTCGCGCGATCTTGGCCCGGCAAAGTAGAACACGCTTGCCGCGAACCTTATCAGAGAGCGATTCAACGACGGATTCGGCTACGTACTCACGGGGAGTGACGGCGACCTTGAGGCCCTCGCGCTCAATGGCGGCACGGGTGGCAGGTCCGATGGCGGCGATGCTGACGTGGGCGAGCACGCGCCGGGAAATATTGAGTCGGGCCATGCGCTCAAACATGGCGCGCACCCCGTTGACGCTGGTGAGGATCAGCCACTCGTACTCGGCGACAAGCTTGAGGGATTCATCAAGCGACTTGAAGGAGCGCGGCGGGCGGATTTCGATGAACGGAATCTCGGTGACGTCGGCACCGAGTGCGCGGAGCCCTGTGGAGAGCGCGCCCGCCTGCTCGCGGGCGCGCGACACAAGAATACGCCAGCCGAGGAGCGGAGAGGCAGCGCCGGTGAGTGCGTTATCGATCATGGAACCTGCCCCAGAGTTTAGCGCGGAGTGGTAGCCGCGTTCTCGCTGTAAACGTCCTGAAGAATTCTGTCTCCGCCACGACCGAGGATGAGGACGCCGAGACGCTTGCCGAGCTCGACGGGATCAGTACCGGTTCCGATTTCGCGCAGCAGTTCACTGCCGTCAGGACGGGCACAAATCGCGGTCAACCTGATTTCGCCATTGGCAACGACGGCGTATGCGCCGATAGGGACCTGGCAGCCGCCTCCAAGCTGGTTGAGCAACGCACGCTCGCAGACGGTGGCAAGGCGTGAAGGCTCGTCATTGAGGAAAGCGAGGTGGTCACGCATGACTTTGTCGCCGAGGCGAATCTCAATGCCGAGCGCCCCCTGTCCGGCAGCGGAGCACATGACCTCAGGCTCGATGATCTCCTTGATGTGCTGCACCTTGCCAAGGCGCTTGAGTCCGGCGGCGGCGAGGATAACGGCGTCGTACTCGCCCTCTTCGAGCTTGCGGACGCGAGTGTCCACATTGCCTCGCAGGGGAATGATGTCGAGGTCAGGGCGGAACTGCTTGAGCTGCGCCTGGCGGCGGAGGCTGCTGGTGCCAACGCGGGCGCCGTGCGGAAGTTCTTTGACGCTGTTGTACTTGATGGATAGGAAAGCATCGCGGGGATCGACACGCTCGGTGATGGCGGCGATTTCAAAAGGCCCGGCGAGATCGGTGGGAAGATCCTTGAGACTGTGAACGGCGAGATCAACGCGGCCTTCGGCGAGCGCCTCTTCGATCTCCTTGGTGAACATGCCCTTGGTTCCGACCTTGGCAAGGGCCACGTCAGTGATCTTGTCACCCGTGGTCTTGATGATTTCCAGCTCGACCTCGTGGCCTTGCTCACGGAGCAGGGCCGAGATGTGATGTGCCTGCCAGAGGGCAAGCTGTGAACCGCGGGATCCGATGCGAAGCAGGGCCATTCCAACTTCCTTTGCTTATTTCCGAATTTGATTTGTAAGTGACGGTGAGGCGGCGGCAGTCTCTGCCGCAGGCGCCTGCGGTGGGGCGGTTGGAGGCACCGCCTCGGGAGCTTTCTCCGCACGCAGGTTGAAGAGTTTGCGAACGACATCGACCACAGTGGTGGATTCAGGATCGCGCGCCGCCGACTTCAATGTGGTGATGGGAGTGTGCATGATCTTGTTGATGATGCCCTTTGTGAGCGCTTCGACGGCCATCTCCTGGTCGGGAGTCAGGCTGCCCAGGCGTCCGCGAACACGGTCGAGCTCGGCTTGGCGGAGATTTTCGAGGTGCTGCTGCAGGCTGACGATCGTGGGCACGACCTCCGCGGTCTGGGCGCGCTGCTCAAACTTGCGCACCTCCTCATCGACCATGACCTCGGCACGGACGGCTTCTTTACGGCGGTCTCCGATGTGGGACTGGACGACCTGCTGGAGATCGTCAATGTTATAGACGAAGATGCCGTCGAGATCGTTGAGCGCGGGATCAATGTCACGGGGAACCGCAATGTCGATGAAGAACATTGGGCGGTTCTTGCGGGCGTGGAGAAATTTTTCGCCGTGCTCCTTGCGGAAGATGGCGTGCGGGGCGCCAGTGGAGCTGATGATGATGTCAGCCCAGGGAGCGGTGTCATAAAGCCGCTCAAAGGGAATGGCTTCGCCGTCGAACTTCTCGGCCAGGGCGGCAGCGCGGTCATAGGTGCGGTTGCCGACGTAAATCTTCTTGGCTCCGTGGGCGATGAGGTGGCGGGCAGCGAGCTCGCACATCTTTCCGGCGCCGACGAGATAGACAGACTTGCCGGAGAGGCTGCCGAAGATCTTTTCGGCCAATTCGACGGCGACGGAGGCTATGGAGACAGAGGAGGTTGCAATGGTGGTCTCATTGCGGACCTTCTTGGCCACGGCGAAGGCGCGGGTGAGGAGCTGATCCAATTGCGAGTTGACAGTTCCGAGCGCGCGCGCGGTGGCGTAGGCTTCCTTCACTTGCCCCAGAATCTGGGACTCGCCTACAACCATGGAGTCGAGGCTGGAAGCAACACGGAAGACGTGCTTGACGGCCTCCAACTGCTGATGCTCGAAGATGTACGGCTCATACTCTCCAGCGCTGAAGCCGAAGTACTCACGAACGAACTTCTGCAAATCACAATGGCCGTTCTGGGAGCGGGCGAAGATCTCCACGCGGTTGCAGGTGGAGACGATCATGCCCTCCTCAATGCCATCCATGGAGGTGAGCTTGCCCAGCGCTTCTGGCAGACGAGACTCGGGAATGGCGAACTTCTCGCGTACTTCCACCGGCGCCGTCTTGTGATTTACACCCAGTACGAAGAAGTTCATGGGGCAACGAACCTATGCAGCTTGCTGAGGTAATTCGCACCCCAGGCGCAAACCGAAACTACGAACCCGAAGCTAGCCAGGTAGGCGGCTCTGCGGCCGCGCCAGCCGGCGCTCCAGCGGGTGTATAGCAGGACTAAATAGATGCCCCACATGAGAAGTGAGAGTAGCACTTTAGGGTCAGTAAAGTACGTGGCTCCGTAGCGCTCCTGGGCCACAACGGCACCGGCCAGCAGGCCGACGGTCATGAAGGGAAATCCCAGGAGAAGCGCCTTGTATCCAAGCTCGTCGATTTCCTGCAATGCTGGCATGCGCGCCGCCCAGGTGGGCGTCTGCTTGCGCTTGAGCTGCCGGGAAAGAATGAGGTAGAGCACGCTGGAAACAAAGCTGAGGAAGAGCATGGCATAGCCAAAGAGCAGGGTGCCAACGTGAAAGACGATCCAGCCGCTGCGGAAGGTGGGAGAGGAGAACGCCATGGGATGCTGGGCGATCGCGGAGGCGAATGTGAGGATGAAGATCAAGGGGAAGATCAGGGCTGCGGGAGAAGCCGTCCGGTAGCGCACGAAAAGCGCAGTAAAGATAAGCGCAATTAGCAGAGCCAACGCAGATTCCGCGTGACGGATCGTGAGCAACTCCGTATAGCCGAACAGCAACGCGGTCTCGACCAGAGAAACAAAGTGAAAGATCATTCCCAACCCGACAGCAGGTGCGGCAATCCGCCCCGAACGTTCCCCCTTCTGCCGAAGCATGAGGATCGCGTGGACAAGACCCACTCCGTACAGTACGGTCGCAACTCGAAGCCAGAGCAATGGCATAAAAAGGGGTCCTTACCAACCTCTCAAAGTGAACAGAAAACGAGGCAAGGACAATGCTGATTATACAAAGCCGGAGACATGGCCTAAGTGTATCTGTCACCCGGACGTGTGATTCTTGTCACAATGATAAGTCACGAACCGTGTGTGTGGCTACGAGGGTGGGTTGCGGCGTGACTTAGCCCGGGGCGATCAGCCGTGGTGAATGGACGAAAATGAGGCAGACACACGGGTTTGTAATTCCCTATTCCGGGTGCTAACATTCGGGTCTTGGGGTACTTACAGGAGGATTTATGGCTGACGATAGCTGCGGGTGCAGTGGTAGCGGCATTCTTTGGTTCCTTGCGGGTCTTGGCGTGGGCGCGGCGGTAGGCGTGCTTTATGCACCGAAAGCCGGACGTGAAACCCGTGAGTCGATCTTGAACGCGGCGGAAGAGGGCCGTGACCTGGTCCAGGAGCGTGCACGGAAGTACAAAGAACAGGCTCAGCAATGGGCAGATCGCGGCAAAGACGTAATTGCGCAGCAGAAGGACAACATCCGGTCTGCATTCGAAGCGGGCCGCCAGGCGTATCGGGATGCGAGTCAGGACCCGATTCCCGAGCCCGGCACCAACCTGTAACTTTGAAGAACTCGCCAGACAGGGCCATCGCGAGATGGCCCTGTTTTGAGCGCACGGACGGGCAATCATGGATCAGCACACATTACTCATCGCGTTTATCGCGGTGACCTCGGCAGCAGTCGTATTGCAGACACTGATTCTGGCGGGGATGTATGCCTCGTCGCGCAAGATGGGCAAGCGAGTAGAAGCACTTTCCGCGAAGGTGGAAGACCAGGTGCTACCGCTGGTGGAAAAAGTGCGAGGGATCGTCGATGAGGCAGCTCCGTCGATCCGGACGGTGGTGGCAAACCTGACGGAGACCTCGAACCTTGTGCGCTCGCAGGCAGGACAATTTGACGAGGCGCTCACTGAAATTGTGACTGGCGCGCGAGTGCAGGCGTCACGCGCCGGCCTGGTGGCTAGCCGCACCCTGGAGCGGGTGGATATGACAGCGGCAGTTCTGCAAAATACGGTGCTCACTCCACTGCGGGCAGTCTCAGCCCTGGCCGAGGGTTTGATGGCGGGCTTTGGGGAGTTTATGGGTGGACGCAAGGTCCGCAATTCCAAGGCAGTGCCGAGCGACGAGATGTTCATCTAACAAGAGAAATTTGGTAAGGACATTGGCCGGCGCAGAGAACTCTCGCCGGTCTCTTCTTTTTGCACAAAACTATCCATCAGAGTACGTCATCCAACCACCGAAACCCGGAGGTGCCGCATGTATGACATGAAGAATCTCAAGAAGCTGAAGAGCCTGGAAGCAAACGCGCCTGAGGCGATGAAGGCGTTCTGGGCGTTTGACAAAGCAGCGATGGCCGCCGGAGCGATCCCGGTGAAGTACAAGGAGTTGATGGCACTCTCAGTGGCCTTCACCACGCAATGCCCCTATTGCATTGAGATTCATGCGGGCAAGGCTCGGGAGGCGGGTGCGACCGAGCAGGAGATTGCAGAGGTGGTGGCGCTCTCGGCGGCGCTGCGGGCCGGAGCGGCGATTACGCACGGATCCCATGCAATGAAGCAGCTATGAGGCGATTTTTCATGTATATGCCTTAGAGTCGGGGCCGGGAACGACAGGTAATACAAAACTATGACCGAACGCCTTGCCGATGCCTGCAACAATATCGGCATGAATCAGCATCCGGTTTTGATCCAGGGTGGCATGGGCGCGGGCGTTTCAGATTGGCGGCTGGCGAGGGCTGTGTCCCTTACCGGGCAGCTTGGGGTTGTTTCCAGCACGGCACTCGACACCATCCTCGCGCGGCGATTGCAGGACGGCGATCCGGGCGGCCACATGCGCCATGGGCTGGAACTCTTCCCTTACCCGGCAATGGCCGAGCGCATCCTGGCAAAGCACTATATCGCGGGCGGCAAGGGGGCGGGTGCGCCCTATAAGCTGCTGCCGATGCTGGCGAGAGTAAACTCACGCGAAGCCACGGAATTGCTGATTGTGTCGAACTTTGTGGAAGTGGCGCTGGCGCGCGAGGGCCATGCGAATCCGGTGGGCGTGAATTGCATGGAGAAGTTGCAGCTTCCGCTGCTGGCGTCGCTCTATGGATGCATGCTGGCCGGAGTTGGCTACGTGCTGATGGGCGCTGGGATTCCGCTGAAGGTCCCGGGCGTGCTGGATGCATTCGCAGCCGGGGAAGCGGGGAGCTATCCGCTTTCAGTGACCGGCGCGTTGCCGGAAGACGATTGCCTGATGCGTTTCGATCCGAAGGAGTATTTCCCGGAGCCGATTCTGCCGCTGCTACGTCCGCACTTCCTGGCCATCATCTCGTCAAACACGCTGGCTACCACAATGGTCCGCCGCTCGAACGGCAAGGTGGATGGATTTGTAATTGAAGGGCCCAGCGCCGGTGGACACAATGCACCCCCGCGGGGACAGATGGTTCTGAGCGAGAAAGGCGAAGCGGTCTATGGGGAGCGCGACCGCGTTGATCTGGACAAGATTCGGCAGATGGGAGTTCCCTTCTGGCTAGCCGGCAGCTACGGCACTCCGGAGAAGATCGTAGAAGCCCTGGAACTGGGAGCAGCGGGAGTGCAGGTGGGCACGGCGTTTGCGTTCTGCGAAGAGTCCGGTTTACGCGAGGACTACAAGAGTGCTCTGCTGAGCAAGATCAAGCGCGGTCAAGCATCGGTATTCACAGACCCGCTCTCCTCGCCTACCGGGTTTCCATTCAAGGCAGCGCAGTTGGAGGGGACCACCTCCGAGCCCGAGGTTTACAGCAACCGAACCCGGATCTGCGACATCGGAATTCTGCGCGAGGCCTATCGCACGGAGAATGGGACGATTGCGTATCGTTGTGCGTCAGAGCCGGAAAAGACTTACATAGCGAAGGGCGGCGCGATGGAAGAAACGGCGGGACGCAAGTGCCTTTGCAATTGCCTGCTCTCAGATATCGCCCTGCAACAGGTTCGTGCCGGAGGATACGAGGAACCAGGGATGGTGACAACCGGGGACGACCTGACGAGTGTGCTGCGCTTCCTTGCAGATGGCGGGGAGAGCTACTCGGCTACAGTTGTGGTGAATAGATTGATGAGTTTGGTTCCGGAACAGGGGCTAACCGCCACTGCTCCCTATCTTGAAACAATGACGGAACAGGTGAGCATCGCGCAGTCCTGAACAAGCTATGAGCCGATGAAGCGGGCGTAAAAACTGCGCGCCACCCCGGTGTCAGTTGTGCCCTTGATGATGGCGCGGCCATCGGGAAAGAGTGTGAGTTCGAAGGGTGGGCGCGTAAACTTGAGAATGTACTCGGTGAAGCGCACCTCACCGTGCGGCGACAGCCGCGACTTCAATTCCGCAAAATCCACAGGACGGCGGCGCTCGTGAATCTGTACGGAGTTGCGTCCGCAGAGCGAGATGTGCGGATGT
>CAILAZ010000283.1 GCA_903832295.1 uncultured Acidobacteriota bacterium | reverse complement strand
CGTAGTGCGATAAAGATGGCCCCACGGCTCACGTCCCTGTCGTCTCAGCGTTCTGCCGATATAGCAATGAGCACATTCTGGTGCAATCTTGTCACAGCCTAGCCAGAAGTTCTGCGTGTGATGCGTCCAGCTGATGTGCGAATTCTCCATTGTCGGAAGGTAGCATGTGAATGCATCCCGCGTATATGCTTGCTTCGGTTCTCCCCGGCGGAACCGTGCCGCACTGTATGCCAGCGCGTATACCTCACCGTCAACGTCACCGCACGCAAAATACCCCTCAGTACATCATTCCAAATTCTTCCACGAGGATATGCCTTGTTTGAAAGGTACTTGCCATGCTTCCTCTTTTTGTTTCCGCCTCTGTCCTCTGCAGCCCTCGGGCGAACCCTGAACAGGGCGTCCGGCGACGCACAGGGCTCCTCCTGAATCCTCGATTTGCAACGCCCCCGTCGTTGACGGCGGTTGCCACGTTGACGATGTTTCGCGTGGTTTCCTACGCTGACATTGACGGAAGACCTCATGTGCACGCCGAACCTCTCAGACCAGCCGCGCGCAACAGTTCATGGCAGTCTGGAGGGAATCGGTTGCACTCCGAGGATCCAGCGTTTGCCGACTTCACTGGTGGCACCGACCCAATTCCTTTGTACGACGTGCAGGCCGCGTAGCGCGCTCTGCAGCAGCACCACCCAATAGCCATGTAACCTGGAGAAAATTCGTGCGTTTGGCTGGACGTCTCAAGCTTGGTCACTTTCCGCTTCCTCCCGCCGAGGGCGACAAAATCCGCAACATTCTTCTGTTCGGTGATGAGCCCGCGAGCGTGATTGACCCCTGCGTCGGCACCGGAGCCGCGTTGCAGCAGATCACCAAGGGCGGCAACTGCCGTCTGTACGGCATCGAGCTGGATGCCGCGCGTGCTGCGACAGCCGCTGCCAAGGGAATTACCACAATCCAAGGCAGCACGTTCGACACACACAGCAAGGTCGAGCGATTCTCCCTGCTCTATCTCAACCCGCCGTATGACTCCGAAATCGGCAGTCTTTCGAACCGTCGCATGGAGGAGCTCTTCCTCGACTACACCTTCCGCTGGCTGCGTATCGGTGGCGTCCTCGTTTTTGTCATTCCATTTGAACGTTTCGGAACGTGTGTCGATGTGTTGTCGGCGCACTTTACAGACGTCAGGCCGTATCTGCTCGCCGATCCTGAATCGCAGCGCTTTGGGCAGATTGTGGTCTTTGCCACCCGCAAACGCGTGACCGGCTCGACCGTTCGCAGCTCCAAGCAGGCACTTATCAACTACTGCAAGGGCTACATTGATATGCCCACGCTGGTAGGCGATGAGAGGTCGTATTCAGTACCGTCTTCACCTGGCACGACTCTGACCTATACCGGCCTGCCGCTGGATGCCATCGAGGATATGCTGCCGCGCTCCTATGCCTATCAACAGGCTGTACAGCAGTTCTTCCTTCCGGCTCCTACCGTGAGCAAGGGGCGGCCCTTGACACCTCTCCACGCTGGGCACGTTGGCCTTCTCTGTACGGCTGGCCTCTTAAACGGCGTGTTTGGGGAAGGTTCTGATCGCCATCTGGCGCGTTGGCGTTCCGCAAAGAGCGTCACTACAACCGAGGAGATCGAGACGAACGAGGAGACCGGCGAAAACGTCTTCGTAAAACGTCACACGGAGCGGTTCAGTAACGACGTGACCCTGTTGTACGAGGACGGCCGCACCCAGGTTCTTGGAGAAAAGCCACCTTTAACCGACGCCGAGGTAGCGGACAAAAAAGCTGCGTAGTCGGCAGTCCCGTACGCGGCGTCACTGAGGAGACATCACGTTGGAAAATGCACACCTTCGCCTTGGGCAGCTTGAGTTTCGCCAGTCCACAGACAAGATCAGCACCACGCTCCGCGTACACTGCGATTGCTATATGGGAGAGGAGGAGGAGCGAGGCCTTCTCCTTTCTATTTTTGGCGGTGATACCGAGATTGCGGCGATCTCTGCCGCGGTCGCGGCCAATTCGGCCTTCGCATTGAAATACCCCGGCGAAGATGGCGAGATCAGCCTCTGTGTGCGCATGGGAGAGAACGCTGCGAACATGCGCGGCACGATCCTGATTCCCGGAATGAGTCATCCCGTCCGGCACCTGGTCGTTGTCTCTCAAACCCTTCGTCAGAACGGCATCGATGGGAGCACATACCTCTTGAATTACTCCCCGCAAGTGGCCTGGGCGTTGATGGCCTCGGTGATGGGATTGCCAGCGCGACCGGAGTGGGGTTCCTGGGTCATCGACCAGCTGGATTTGCAGCACCGCATCTCTCCGCTGACCGGCTTCGGCTGCAATCCGTATAGTATCCGGGTGACCCGTGACGAGCTGCTTAACACTCTCAGCCGAGGCGTCCGGAGCACGGACCTTTCTTTCCCTGATACGAATGGCCCCGTCCCATGGCCGGATTTCACCGTTCGAGACTACTTCCAAGCCGCTTGCTCTGCGGTCTGACTCTTCTTGCAGCTCTCCGCTGCAAGAGCTCCAACCATCGCGCTCCATGTCTCCGGTGCGCGCGTGGCAATAACCGGCGTTGAAAATCCACATTCCGATATTCAACTCATTGAGACGATAACCCCATAACCCGACGATAGAAATACTGCACGACAGGTGGGCAGCAAGCTGCCCTTATCACCACCCTCACTACAGAGCGAGATCTGCCATGGAAATGGAAACTTTATACGATTACTTACGCATCAATGGGCGGCAGCTTGGCCGCAGGATCGTTGAGACCTATCCCCCACTGCATGCACCGGGCGACCCTTCCGCACCGGAGCTGTTGCGCTTGATGCGTAAACCTCTGCCTGCACAGGAACTCGCCATCATGGGGTGCGTGAAGTACCTCGCAGATCACGATGCGGTCAAGATTGTGGGCGAATGCGGGACAGGGAAGACTTACATGGCCGGAGCAGGCATCGCGTACGTGGCAGCCCACTCCAAGCCATTTTCCACGATCGTGATGTGCCCACCGCACCTCACTGAAAAATGGGCGCGCGAAATTCTCATCACGGTCCCCGCTGCACGGACCTACATCATTGAGGATCTGCGCAACGGCGGCGACTCGAAGAAACCACATGGCGTGGTGGAGATTCAGTACTCCAACGGCATCATGCGCCGCCGCGGCCTTGCCACAACTCTCCCGCAATTGCGCGCCATGGGCAGGCACACATGGCTTCAGCAGCATCCCTATCCAACCTACTTCATCGTGGGAAAAGAGAAAGGCAAGCTCGGCTACTACTGGAAGCACGTTTACGGGAAGGCGGCGCGAAGCAGCAGGGACCACGCAGGCAGTGTCGTCAACATCGACACGTACCAGCCTGTGGCAAAGGCCTCCAATGGTGTTCTCGTCGAAGATGATTTTGATGAACGCCGGAAATATTCGGAAACGATAGAACTCAGCAGGGGCGGGACGAAGTTGTATTCGCCTCTCTGGTCCGCCGACCGTTCACGAATCCAGCGCATGGCTCCCATGGATTACCTGGGCCGGTACATGCTCGACTTCTTCGACTTCTCGATCGCCGACGAGGTTCACCAGCTGGCTGGCGACACCGCTCAGGGTAACGGGCTAGCGGTTCTCGCCCGCGTCGCCAAGAAAGTCATTACGCTCACCGGTACCATGATGGGCGGTTACGCCGACGACCTCTATAACGTGCTGTACCGCATCGATGCTCCTCAGATGGTCCGCGAGGGTTTCGAATGGGGTGGCGCAGGACGTGAGATGTTTCAGCGCAAGTATGGCGTAATCGAGACCGTTGAAAGGATCACGGAGAACGTTAACGCGTGCTCCCGCAATCCCAAGAAGTCGGTTCAGATTCTTCGTCGCCCAGGCTGCTCGCCAATGCTGTTTGGCAATCACCTGATGGACTCCACAGCCTTCGTTTCCCTGGAAGACATCGCAGAGGCGCTCCCACCTTACACCGAGACTGTTATCGAGGTGCATGCCAACCAAGCATTGAGGGATGCCTACGACGATCTTGCTGAGCAGATCAAGAAGACCATAAACCAATATCCAAAGGACAAGGGTCTGCGGAGCATCATGCTCAACACGCTGCTCTGCTACCCAGATCACCCCTTCGGATTCGAGACGATCTACCGGAAGATGTGGGATAGAAAAGCACGCGAGTACACGATCATCAAGGTAGCGGAGCCTGCGATTCTCGACGACCAAGTCATCTATCCGAAAGAGCGCGAATTGATCGGTGACATTCGCGCCGAGCTGGCTCAGGGTCGTAAATGCCAAGTCTTCGCCACCTACACCGGAAAGCACGATGTGGTGGGTCGCCTTGACACGGTACTACGTGGCGCCGGATTCCGGGTTGCAGTGCTTCGCCCTTCGGTTGCAACAGACAAGCGCGAAGCGTGGTACGAGCGCCAGTTGTCGCTGGGTGTGGATGTGGTCATTTGTCATCCACGGCTGGTGGAGACTGGTCTCGACCTGCTGTCCTTCCCCACCATCTACTTTTACGAAACGGGATATTCCACCTACACGTTGCGTCAGGCAAGCCGCCGTTCCTGGCGAATCGGCCAGCGGCGCGATGTGCGAGTGAAATTCTTCTCCTATGCGAACACGATGCAGATCAACTGCATCCGCCTCATGGGCCGGAAGGTTCTCGTTTCAATGATGATGGAGGGCAAGTTCAGCGGCGAAGGCCTTGCCGGTATTGAAGAGGATACCGACATGATGAGTGCCATGGCTCGCGAACTCGTCGAACAGGGAGGTGTTGGAGAGACTGCCGACGACGTTTGGCGGCAGGTCAACCAGCAACGCCAGGCGCAATTTGGCTCTGCCCAGCCCGCTCCTGTGGTAACCGCTGATCCTATGGAAATGCCCGCCGAGGAAGAACCACTTCTGGTTGCAGCTATGGCAGCGGAGGTTCCTCCCGCAGCGGCCGCTTCCACAGCCAGTGCCCAGCCGTCATTCATCGGCTTTGCCATGACCGCCATTTCAAAACGGAGGAAGAGGTCGTCTGAGCCCATTGACAGCGGGCAACTCTCGCTCTTCGCGGCATAACGGCGGTTTCGACTTTCAGGAAACCTGCTGATGGAGCACGCGCGTTCACTTGTTTGAGGTTTTTCCTGTCGGATGAACCTCATGGCAACGGGTGTGTTTTGTGGTTTCTCCCGCCCCAAGACACCCCGTTGTTTTCGCTTTTCACTCACTCCACAGTCTCAGGAACAAATTCATATGGCTCGTAAAGTTCTCACGTTTCATTCCACTTCCGACCGCATGGTGATTGATACAGGCTGTTCCGCTTTCGACAGCCAGTGCTCGCATCTCACCAGCGGAAATCATTGGGGCAACTGCCAATTCAGCACCTTCGTCCGTCCGGTTTACGAGACCGAGTGCAACGGCCGCACGATTCCCGCTGGCGAATTGTTCGAATTCGACACGAAGGCATTCACGGCGATGTCTGACTATGTTCGCGAGGCGATCAGCGCCATGAACCGCACCGTCGTCGTCTCTGAGATCCGGCACCACATCCGCTCTCACGGACAGGAGCATAAGATCGTTCATGGCTACATCGTGACCGACACCGCAGAACGTCTGATCCGGGTATTTCAGACTACCGAAAGTTCGGTCTCCGGGCGCATTCTCGCCAGCGTTCTTCCATACGTTGCAGATCTCGACGCGGCGCAGCAAGCCGCATAGGCGCAAAGGACTCCAGCAGGTGAGCTAAAAACCCCAACGACAGGGAAGATTGTTGCTGGCACCGCACCCCACCCGCACTTCACGCATACCGGCGACTGAAGCCTTCCCGCCGCCGCCTGGTTTCACAAAAGAGGCTATAGACCATGGCTACTGCTGTCGTCTCACCCACACATTCGCGCAGCCTCACGCTGCGCCAGATCATCCGGATTGCAGCCAAAGGCTATGAGGACTCTGTCGAAAGCTGGGATCAATTCATTAACGACAATGGCCGCCTGCGCAAGGATGCTGACACCGGCGATACGCTGGTGACATTCATCATCCGAGAGTTTGGCGATATCCACGATGAAGCGGCGAGCACCGATGATCAACTCGTAGAGGCTCGCGCTGCCGTCGCCGGGGCTATTGGGAACCTCGAACGGGTGCTGGCGGCGCTCGATGACGCAGATGAATCGCAAGCCAGCGGATTCAAGAAGGGTTTGGACGCTGCCGCAGCCGTCACGGACAACACACCTTTACTTCCAGAACACCAAAGCTAGACCTCCATTTTTGCCCCCTCCCCATGTCAAAACTCACGTAGAAGCAGACCTCCACGCTGCTCGGCATCCTGCACAACCTCACGGGCGTCCAGCAATTCATCAAGTCTCCGGACACGATCATTGCCCGCCGCAAGCGTATGGCGACAACCACCTTGGACTTCACCCTGCCCGAGGGCGGAGCCGCAACTGCAATCTGCAAGGAAATAGGCTCCGAACTCGTGCATCTGTCCACGGCAATTGAGCAGCTCAAGAAGTTCATTGCCACAGCCTAGTGGACTCCATTAAGCCCGCGAGCCACTGATCGGCCTAGCCTCTGTCACCAGGATCGCTACCGGCTGAACCCAATCGAGGTATCTTTCATGTACACGTTTTTCACCGCTTCCGATTTCCTGCCTACCAAGTGGAGCACCGCTGACGAAAAGGCTCAATTCGGCAATACCCTGCTCTACTTCATGCTGACCGGCTTCCTGGCCGGACGGTTCACCGAGAAACTCTACACGCGGTTGTCCATGTGTTACGGACACATTGCTCACTTTGATCGTCAGGGCTTCTCTGAAACATGGTTTGACAGCCCTGAGAGCATTGCGTCCTTTGTGAACCACTTGATGCAATGGCCGTGCCACGGTGACGCCGGGTACACCTTTTCCGATGTTGAACGCGCGATCCAGCGTGAAGCCGCTAGGCTTAACCTCGTGGCGAAGGTCAACGAGGCGGCGGCGAGGTCCACTCAACAGCGCGAGCTCGCCTTGCTGGCCACGCTCGAAAACAAGTATCGCCGAGACTCGGTCGTCCTGATGCCCAACTCTACGACAGCAGGACGCGAAGAGCCCGCAGAGCAACTTCCGCTCATCGCGTAAGCACCGCCCGATCGCCACACGACCCATCCTCACTTTCGTACCCAGGAGCACCCCCATGGAATTCGTCGTTAAGAAGTCGGATATCCTTCGTGAACTCGCTGCCGTTCAGTCCGCGACTGAGCGCAAGACCACCATTCCCATCCTCACCAATGTCCTGCTCAAGACTGACAATGGATCACTGCACATCGCTGCCACCGACCTGGATTGCAGTCTGCGTACCACCTGCTCGGCCGCCATTGCCAAAGACGGCACCATTACCCTTCCAGCAAGGAAGCTTTACGACTACATTAAGCTGCTTCCGGAAGGCGACGTGTTCTTCTCTCTGGCCGAGAACAACTGGGTGAACATCAAAGCCGGCCGCAGCAAGACGAAGATGATCGGCATGGCAGCGTCAAACTTCCCGGCCCTGCCCGTGTTTCCAGCGGCCGGAATCGAGGTGCCAATTCCCATGTTCAGCGCGCTCATCCAGAAGACCATCTTCGCGGTCTCTGACCAGGAGAGCCGCTATACCTTGGGCGGAACGCAGTTCGAAATCTGCCCCGAGGGTATTGCGATGGTTGCCACGGATGGGCACCGGCTTGGCTATTTGAAGATCGACAAGCCGCTTCCGGGGATCAGCGGCGCCACAAAGCTGCTGATTCCGAAGAAGGCTCTCGCAACGCTCATGGCCCTGCTCACGCCGTACGAAGACGGCATGGTCACGTTCGCGCATGACGAAAACAGCCTGTTCTTCAGGGTTGCGAACAAAACGCTGACCGCGCGCAAGATGACCGGGCAGTTCCCCAACTATGCGGCCGTGCTTCCGAAGGATCAGACCATTTCGGTAGTGATCGACAGTAATGCGCTTCGCAACTCTCTGCAGCGCGTTGCCCAGTTTGCCGACGAGCGCGTGATGAGCGTTAAGCTGCACTTCGAAGCGAACTCGCTTGTTCTGTCTGCTCATAACACAGAGAACGGCGAGACGGAGGAGACGCTCGATGTGGAGTATGTGGCGGAACCGATCACGACCGCATTCAATGCCAACTACATCCGCGACATTCTTCGGTCGGTCCCGGAGAGCGACCGCGTACGGCTCATTCTGAAGGATAAGAACTCGGCGGCTGAATTCCAGCCGGTCACCGGCATGGATCTGACGATGAACCGTCAGATCGTGATGCCGTGCCGATGAAGTGTGCCATTGCTTCGCGAACTTGGCGCCCTGAGGATCTGCTTCATGGCGAGCAATGTTGAAGCAGCCAAAACAATCACACGCATGGGCGCGATGTACACAACGCCCATGCGCGAGGAACCTGAAATGAGCATGGAAGAAGTCTTTGGAGAAGTGATCGCCGCGTATTCCCGCTTATGTGCTCGACAACATAAGCGGGAATATGTGGCGATGTAAGTTATGTGGTCACTGGTCATTGAAGTCTCCCTTGACGCAGGCTCGCGCAGTTGTTGCGCCACATAAAAAAGCGCTTCTGCACCGTGCTTCCGAAGGATCAGAATATCTGGGTTGAGTCCAGCACTAATGGATGCGGCATGAATCCCCCCGACATCGCGCCCGGGGGAATTCATGCCGGGCGACTTGTTTTAGAGACTGCGAAGGAAGCTCATGAGACTTGGATCATCTCGCCACTTCTTCTTGGCGCTCGTTTCAGTCCCAGGATCGCAAGCGGCAAGGGCTCTCGCTTTGACTGTCAAGTCAGTCTCAGCGTAGACGTTGGTGGTCTCCAAAGAAACGTGTCCGAGCCAGCAACGGATCGTGTTAATGTCCACGCCGGCTCGGAGCAGATGAGTTGCGGTTGTGTGGCGAATCGTATGCGGGCTGATACGCTTGGCCTTTAGCGATGGAACTTGTTTCACCGCGAATTGGACATGTCGCTCGACAAGCGTGTGAATGCCGAAACGGGTCAAGGCCTGACCAGAACGATTGAGAAACAATGTGCCGGTGGTGGATCGATCCTCAGCCAGCACGGAAAGCTCTCTCATTGTCTTTCTCCATAAAGGGCAGAATCGAACCTTCTGTCCTTTGCCGTGGAGTTTCACCGTGCCACTCCCTGTTGGGTCCGCCTGCACATCCTCAATACTCACCCGCACGGCCTCGCTGACGCGTGCCCCGGAATTGTAGAGAAAGAGCAAGATTGCATAGTCCCGCTGTCCTTGCCGGGTACTTTGATCTGGGGCAGCAAGCAACGCGTCCATTTCCTCTTTTTCCAGATACGGGAGAACGTTCTTCTCGTACCGTTTGAAGGGAACCGTACGGATCTGACCGAGCCAGTGCACGTGTTCGGGACTTCGCTCACCGATGAACCGGGCCAATGCATGAATTGTGGCGAGTCTCTGGTTGCGCGTGCGAATGCTGCATCGGCGAGCGTTTTCCAAATGAGCCAAGAACGCTCGCACGAGGTCCGCCGAAAGGTCATCCACGTGGAGGCGATCAATCGACTTCTTACGTTGGTTCGCAGCAAATGGCAGGAGTTGGCGGAGAGCATCTCGGTAGCTTTGCTGCGTATTCCGTGAGAGGTTCCGCTCGCCGATCAGATGCTCCAGCAGAAAGCGCCGAATCCACGGACTGAGTAGGCAATGATCAGCCATTGTGCGTCTCCGGCAGTGCGTAGCGCTCAAAGCAACAGCTCGCTTCGTGAAGGAGCTCTTTCGTCATAGTCAGATAATGGGCGGTGCTTCCAATATGGATATGACCGAGGTAAGTGGAGAGGTGTGGAAGAAGGCGCTGCACATCCTTGCCCTCCCGATACCACGTGACTAACCGCGTAACGGCGAAGGTATGCCTTAAATCGTGAAGTCTGGGTTGATAACGCCCTCCGTCAAACCGGAGAATTCCAGCTTCTCTTCGTAGCCACTGAAACATATGATGTGCGTGGTCGGCCGTCATTGGAGTTCCTTTTCTTGTACAAAAGAACGAAGAATCGGGGGTACGAGCGTTGCCGGACCAATGCCGGTCGGAATAGAGACGGAGCACATGCAGGAGATCTGGGCCAACTGGGACGAGCCGTGACTTGAAGAATTTTGTCTGGTGGATCGTCAGCAGGCCTTCGGTTAAATCGACCTCACGCAGAGTCAGTTTGGTCGTCTCGCCGAGTCGTAACCCAGTGCCGTAGAGCAAAAGGATGAGAGCTCGTAAAGTGGGCGGACTCAATATCGCCATCGGGCGATAGCAGAAATCCGAAATTCCAACTAGCCGGCGGATCTCCTCAATCGAGTAAAGATATGGCACGAATTTTGCAGGCATCTTCGGCACGGATTTCGGCAACAGCGATTTCTGCATGTATCCGCGGCTGATCGCGTAATGGAAGAGGCTCTTTAGCGTTGTGAATTTTGACAGCCAGGTGGTTGTAACTGGTCCTCCTTTGCCACGAAGGTATTTCTCCACTTGACCAGGCGAAAGATAGTGAAGTTCGATATCCCCAGCCTGCCTCAAGAATGCTTTGAGCTGGTAGGACTCTGATCTGTATAACTTTCCAAGTGCCTGCGAATAATCGACAAATTCTCGGATTGCGGCGGACAGTTTCACAGCACGCCTCCCAAGTTTAGATTCGCGACTTTGCGCAAGTCATCGAGTCGAAATCTACTCTGATGAGATTTGGATTTCACTTTATGATCGTCGAGAAGATCGGTCACGTTAGTTAGACCGAAGGCGGCAACCTCTCGCAGCGATTGATGATCGACCTTGGCATAGATCTGAGTTGTCTCAGCCGAGCGGTGTCCCAGATGATCCCCGATTTCTTTCAGGGAGAAACCTTCCGACAACAGATGGGTTGCGCAGGAATGCCTCAATACGTGAGGCCCATAGTGGGGCAGTTGGATACCAAGACGTCTGATGTGTGCTCTAATTTGACTTCCAAGGCTGATCGATGAAATTGGGTGGTGGGGCGTATTGGTTCTCAGGAACAACTGGCGGTGAGAACTGCGCGGCCTGACCTCTTGGAGATATCGAATAACTGCCTCACCAATCTCCCTGGTGAGTGGATACGTATTCGTCCTCCGCTGCTTGGGGCGCCGACAGTGAATGCGTTCACTGTCCCAATCGATATCGTCTAAGGTAAGCGCACAGACCTCTCCAATTCGAAGCCCATACACTGCCAAGAGCAAAATGGCGGCGCGGTCTCGGATGTTGGCTGGCCGATTGCCGCTCACGTTCGCTATCAAACTCTGGACGACTATCCATGTCAGCCCTTGGGGAAGTGATTCGTAGGAGTACATGCAGGGCCTGTCGATCGTTTTAGCAATATTGTCGGCGCACCAACCGCGCGAAGCTGCGTAACGAAAAAACGCTCTTAGGGATTGGCCGTAGCAGATAATCGTCCGTCGTTTCCAACCCCGCTGCCTATGCTCCAAGAAGAAGTCCGTGATTGTTGCTGGGGTAACTGTCAAAAGCGAACCACCACGCCCCGACAACCAAGCGAAAAACCTTTCTAGCAAAGATCCTCGAACGACCAGCGTCATATCAGTTAACCCCCGCTCTTCATGGAGATGGTGGAGAAACATGGCCAACTCGTTGCTGAACGGTTTTTCAGGCGTTGGACAGGGTGCTTCTAGCCACCCCAAGAAGCGCAGCCAGCCTGAAGCGGACGAAACAAAGTCAATCTGGGCACCGTGAATGCTTCGAGGAAGAGTGCTGGACCGCGCCGTCTGGGCGACCCACTTTCCGGCTGCCTCGAACAGATCGGCAACCAGGATTGGTGTCTTACCGTTGATCTTCGTTCTTTCAACGACCGCGAGAAGGAGGTGATTTACTCTTTTCAATCGATCGTGGCTGTGGCCACTGCGATGAAGGTGTTCGAGGTAACGCTCGCGCTCTTGTGCAAGCGGAGCTTTTCTATAACGCTCAGCAACGTGAGCAGTTTTAACGAGTCTTTCAAACATGGCTGATTCCTCCGGAAGAAGTTACTCAGCCTAAATATCGAGGAAAGTTTATGTGGCGATCAAATCAGCGGCACCGTGCCCCAGGCGAAGTTCATGACTAGTGACCACATAACCTACATCGCCACATATTCCCGCGCCCAGGCTATAGCGGATGGCGTACTCGTTAACCTCAACGATCCATCCTTCACCTTTCGGCCTGGACTCAACATCTGCGCCGAGGCTGGGATCAAATTTCCGGTCGCCATGACCATTGCGGCGTTTGCTAAGACGGTTTCGGAGTTGGATACGCCGCTGCCGCCGTGCCAGGACATCTCCGGCAGGCTGTGGGACGTGCTCACCATGTTCAAGCTCGCGGCTAAGCGCGGAGGTTCGGAGATTCGCTTTCCAGTGACTGTGATCAATTGGGTGTGCGTAGACGGTAAGCGCATCAACCGGACGAAGCGGGAGACGGTGATTCTAAAAGCACTCTGCGGGCCAGGCGACAATGGCGAGCCGGTCATCACCATCCTGCTTCCCGACGAAGATTAGGAAATTGACCATTAAAGACGGAGAAGAAGATCGAATCCCTTCACAAAACAACCGAGGTGCAATCTTGAAACACACAACTGAATTGAAGTTGGCCGGCGGGCTCAATCATCGCGAGTGCGCTACCGTGCTGGCCGCTCTACGCAATTGGCAGTTGACCTTAACGAATCTTGGACTGGGTGATCGCACCAGCAAGGATGTGGCGAGCGCCCTGGCGAAAGACCTGCCGAGCTTTGACCATTTTGAGGACGGCACGAAGCCTCTCACAGTGGAACAGATCGATGCTCTCTGCGAGCGCATCAATCTGGGGCCGAAGGCGCGCATCGTGAGCGTCAATCTCGCTCCGGACAAACCCTTGTCCACCACTGACTCCGCCATCAACGACCAGATTGACGATCTCCTGGTGAACGAGTTTGGCGAAGACGAACGCTCGGAGATCATGCCGGACGCATGTTATGAGTTGCTTCGCCATATCGCCGATGACCTCTTGGACACGCGCAAGCACCTGAAGGCGATTCCGGAGGCCTGCGAGTGCGACAGCACTCATCAGCAGCACGGCACTGTTTGCCGCCGCTGCTGGCAGGACAAGGTGAAGCCCTACATTCAGCACGGCGGTGTCGCCTGCCCATTTTGTGAGAGCAGCAATATCGAAGGTCAGCAGTTCGACGTGCAAGCAGGCACAGCTTGGCAACCGATGAAGTGCACGGATTGCAATAGAGAATGGAACGATGTGTACAGGCTGGACGCCATCAGTGCGATTCGGCAGCCTGAGGTGGCAGCGGCAAGTGACAATGCGGCTAGCACTGTCTCTGTACTAGAGGCGTGAGAGCAACTGCGATAGACTAGTGCCGAAACCCTGAGCCAGCACAACCAGATTCAAGATCGTAATATTGCGTTTGCCGCGCTCCAGGTCTGCAATGAAGCTACGATCCATGCCGATTTTCTCGGCCATGATTTCCTGCGTCCAGCCGCGCTTCTTCCGGAGCTTCCGAATACGCTCCCCAAGACCCACGAGGACGTCTGCGTTGTTGGGTTTTGGCTTGGCCATTCAAGCGAATCATCGCTTGTTGCGTAATAACTACAAATCGGACTTATCTAACAATTGCGATACACTCTCTGTTAACGGGTGCCGCAGAGGCCTCTGAATACTGATGCAGCTCGACCAAATACCTGTTCGGACCCCAAAATTTGCTGGGTTCACGGCGATCCGCTTGGCTGGCACAGGCGGGCTCTCGGTACCTCTCCGATGAGGCGCCAAGGATTCGGCCAAGCAGGGGAGCAGCGGGCCTTTACGGCACCGGAAGTTCACGGAATACAAGGAGAATTGCTGATGTCATCAAGTGCGGGGATCGGCGGCGCCTTCGGGGTGCTGCTGCTTGAATTCCCACAAGTTGCGGCTATCTATGGCGACCTGAAGATCGTCGTAAACAAGGCCATCGAGGAAAAAAGCACGCAGGATCCTGGAGATATGGAGAGCGCGCCCGAAGTGCTCGAACTTCGTGATCGTCTCATTCAGGCGTTTGCGGAGGACGGGATCATTATCCCGGCATCGGCGGCATTGTTGTGGACGGGGTCCGAGCCTGATCGCCTGGTGCGATGCGCGACTCCTGCCGATGAGTGGGTCCTTGGATATGGAGTATTCACAAACCCCTGGGATTATCCGCCCATGGACGAATCTTTTAGGAAAAACGCCAGCTTTCATTCCTGGGCGTGGATAGCATAACCACGCGGGTGACAATCGCGCGGGCGGGTTGCCGGGGCATTGGCGACCCGCCGCCGTTTGGCCACCACCACACTTGGAAGCTCGTTCATCAGAAGTCATCCAGATCAGGAATGGATGTGAACGAGATTCGCGTCGGGGCAGAGTCGAGCACTGAGTGAATCCCGCCGAAGTACACGGCGTTCTGCCCGTACCGCTGGTTCAATTCATCGACGACCGTGCTGATCCTGTGTCGTTTTTCGTCGTCCTCGAACAATGAGAGCGTGTGCAGTTCATCTGGCACGAGATTGAAAAGCCAGATTCCGACTTGCAATGGCTCTTGTGCCGGGCAAGAATCCCACAATTTCGTAAGGTACCCCTGGAGAATCACGGTGTCCCGGCACTCATGAATTCGCATGTGAGCCTTCCATGCGGGAACCTCCACGCCTTCACCGTCGAATCTCGCTGGCCGCTTCTTCAGAAACTCCACGACCGCCCCAATGCCGCCGGCCCACATCTTCAACTTTCGCAGGTTGGCGGCTGAGACGTGCAACAGCTTGAGGGCCACGAACAACGCCTGTTCCCGTGTCCGATACTTAGGCGGAAGAACATGCTGCTTGCCGAGGCTCTTCCGCTTAAACTCGGGAGAGTGGAAGTCGGCTCCGCGCAGCCAGTGCCAGAGTCGCTCTCCCAGGACGCTGTTCCATATCCGCCGCATCTGTTCTGGCGAAAGCTGGCACAACTGCTCGACCGTCGTGATCCCATTGCCATGAATTCGCTTCTCCATAGCGCGACCGACGCCCACTAGGTCCGACAGTTTCAGGCAGTAGAGGGCTTGTGGCAGGTCGCGTAGCAGAAAAGCTGTCAGCCCATCCGGCTTGCACAGGTCGGAGGCAATCTTCGACAGGTAACGGTTGGGAGCTAGCCCGACTGAACAGCGCAGGGTTGCTCCCACGGTGCGGAGCGACTGCTTGATGTCAAGAGCAAGAGTTGTGGCGTTGGGAAGGGCACGCTCCCGCCCCATCAACTTGCAGGCCATCTCATCCACCGACATCACACTGGTGACTGGGATGCAGGAGTTGACGGCCTCGACGATGCGATGGTGGTACTCGACGTAGAGTTTTGGCCGGGCTTCGACGAGTTCAATGTGTGGGCATAGCAGCTTTGCCTCTGCCACGTTGACGCCCGTCTTCACGCCATATGCCTTCGCTTCATAGGAGGCGGCGATGCAGCAGGTATTCTCCGTGATGAGAGGGACGATGCCTATCGGACGCCCCCTCAGTTCCGGGCGCTCTTGTTGCTCAACTGAGGCGAAGTAGGAGTTCAGATCAAGGAAGAGCCACTCCACGGTTGGAGCCGAACCTTCCGCGAATGCTGGCAGGAGCCTCACGGGAATTGATTGTAATTGAAAGGGCGAAGAAAAGACGAAAGTGATAAAATCCTTCCATGTGTGGACGCTTCCGCCTCAGCCGTGCCGCCAAACTCGCCGAACACTTCGCCATCGACCTCGACGACGATTGGGTACCTCGCTATAACGTCGCGCCAGCTCAGAACGTCCTAGTCGTCCGCCAGCATCCTGAGGAGCCCAGACGTTTTGGGTCGGAGATGCGCTGGGGACTGATTCCGTTCTGGGCGAAGGACGCGAGCATCGGCTACAAGATGATCAATGCTCGTGCTGAGACGGTGGCCTCAAAACCTGCGTTTTGCGAGGCGTTGAAGAAGCGGCGCTGCTTGATTCCAGGGGACGGCTTTTACGAGTGGGCGAAGAATGGAAAGACGAAAACCCCGTTTTGTTTCACCATGGCCGACGAATCGATCTTCGCGTTCGCTGGAATCTGGGAGCAGTGGAAGAATCTCGAAGGGAAGATAGTTGAGACCTGTTCCATCATCACCACGACGCCGAACGCACTCTGTGCCGACGTCCACGACCGCATGCCCGTCATCCTGCCCGACGACACTTACGATCTGTGGCTCGACCCGGGTTATCAGAAGACGGACACCATTTGTGACCTGTTGAAGCCCTTCAATCCCGACCTGATGCGACGCTACGAAGTTAGCAGCCGGGTGAACTTGGTGAAGAACGATGATGCGGCGTGCGCGGAGCCCGTGTTGATTGGGCACTGAGCACGCTCGGCGCATAATGCTGGGGGACGCAACTAGCCCGTTCGCGCGAAGGATCGCGACCCCGCACGAAGGCCGTATACTCATCGCATCATGTCCCCGCTAATGAACATCTATTTGAACACGACACGGAATGCCTTGAGGATCGGCGACGAAGCGCGGCGTCGAGCCGAGACGCTTAGGACTGTAAAACTCTTCCTCGCAGCAAACGCCTCAACCCCTGTGTCGGATGAGATGATACCGGACTATCTCGTCAATACCTCGATGATCGACAGATTTTTCGAAATCGAGCCGCCTCAGTTCAGAGGCACAACAGAGTTCGATTCAATTATCGAAGAGATAGAGCGGTCGTATGTTATGGGACTGTTCTTTTCTGCACTTTCAGCGTCAGTCGTTTCGATCGAACGAATGCTGAACACTGCGCGGATCCGCTTGCACGAGCATTCATTGCCGAAGCTGAAGAATCTCTGGGGAAAAGGCGCAACGAATGAATGGCAGCCGAATATCGAGGCACTCGCAGCCTGGAAATACGTAAGCGTGGATTTGGCGAACGAACTCAGCGCGCTCTACACAATCCGCTGCCAGTACCTGCACACCGGTGACATCTCGACGGTAAGGGAAGATTCGCTTCGGGCAGTGAAAGCAGCATACTGGCTACTGAACGAATTGATAGGATTTCCGCCACGCTTGTTCAGGCTCAGTAACTTCGGATGGGAGTGTATCGACCCAGACGATGCGGTGGCTAAGACCTTCTACGTTCTCCAAGACGCGGGCGTGAACGATGAAGGTCGGCGCTGAACACCGGCTTTTCGCATGCTGCTCATCCAGTCGCCGCGACGCCGCACTACATATAATGGGGCGCTCGCCTTCCGAAACTCATCTTCTCCCCCGGACCATAACCCTGCACTGGCTGGCCGCATTCCGATGCCGCCAGCACTATACGTAACCAACCGAACACGCGGCACACCCGACGTCTCCACAGAAAGCGCCGCAGGACATTCCTCTCCGAATAGAGCCGATCAAATCTGATCTGTGCCGGGCAGACTCAAAACGCTTATTCGATCCTCTTGCTTTCCTGTAAATATATGGCATAGTAAAGCTATGACATATAGCAAACATGGAAAGGCTTCGCTATGGCTCGGTACAAGATCGCCAATTTTGAGGTAGATTCCAGCGACCCGGCGTTTCCTGTAGCGCTGGCCCAGGCGTACAACGCTCCCAATATCGAGGAGGTGCGACCCCGCTGCCTTTGCCGGCGGTCCGAACCTGGTTACGAGCGGGACGAAGGCATCCCGATGTACATCTCCCGTCTTGGCGACACCTACCTGTGCAAGCGTATGCCAAACAGCGCTCAGGAGCACACAGCCGAGTGCGATTCCTACGAGCTACCGCCAGAGATGACCGGCTACGGCGCGGTCCTCGGATCGGCTATCCAGGAAGGCTCGGACGGCATTACGACGCTCAAGCTGGATTTCAGCCTGACCGATGGCGGCGGGCGCGCCCCCACCGCTGCTGGCGACTCGGAGAGGACCGAGGTGGCCTCCGATGGCCGCAAGCTCTCGCTGCGCGCCACCTTGCATTATCTCTGGCACCAAGCCCAGTTGAATCAATGGGCTCCCGGGTTTGCCGGAAAGCGCAACTGGTGGATGATCTGGAACCGCATCCACTCCGCGGTCAGGGATAAAACCACGAAGGGCCTCCCATTGGCGGAGGTCCTCTTCGTGCCCGAACCGTTCCGGGGCGAAGCAAAAGACGAGATCGCCGCGCGCCGGCTGGCAGCGCTTTCCAAGATTGCGTCCGGGGAATCGGGCAAGAAGCGACTCATGCTTCTGATCGCGGAATACAAGGAACTCCAGCACACCCAGTACGGCCACAACTTCATCGCCAAACACATGCCAGATTTCCCGCTGCTCATGGATGATTCGATTCTCAAGCGCTTCTCCAAGGCGTTCAGTGGAGAGCTTGATATGTTGCGGGCACATCCGAACTTCCACCTGATGACCATCGGCACATTCAGCTTCAGCGAGCTGGGCATTGCGTCGCTCAAGAGGATGGACGTGATGATGGTCGACGAGAATTGGCTTCCGTTCGAGGACATGTACGAGAAGCAAATTATCGACGCGCTCACGGCAGGGCGCCGGCGCTTCGACAAGATGCTTCGCTTCAATACTCCGTCCACCTATCCCCAGCCTGCGGTGGTTTTGAGGGATGCGGCGCCGAAGACAACCGCCCTCTATATCGTCCATCCCGACGCTGATGAAGCGTATTACAAGCACCTCGACGAACAAGCCGAAAAGAGCAAATACCTGACCTGGCGCTGGGATCTGGCGCAGGACACCATTCCGCCTCTACCGATTTCCATGGAAGAGGCCAAAACAATTGACCGGGAAAGCACGGCGCAACATGCCGCCGTCGCAGCAGGTTCGCGGTGGTCGAGTGAACACTGATTGCATCTCGGTCGCTCAGGAGGAGGGTGTCCGTCCTTCTCTTATCAGGCTGTGCCCGTTTCGCAGTAGATCAACTGAATCGTCCGATGGCGATTCAGCCATTCCTTTGTGGGCTGTTTGTTCAACGGCTCAATCTATCAAACCGTCGTGCGTAAGCAATTTAGCCCGTCATCTCGTGCATTCCTCATATCTGCAAGCGGGTGAGAGATGTTGCGCATGTCCAGCCCAGTCATTGCGACTGATCATATTGAGGAAACAGCACCATGACTTTCATCCACAGCGTTACTACCCTGAAAAAACTTCGGTGTCTTTTCTTTTGCTCAATCGTTGGCCTAATGGCCGTTCTCGTTGGTTGCGGGTCTTCGTCTTCTGGGACACAGTCCTCCTCCAAGTCTTCGAATAACTATGAGACCGGACTCGAACCGTACGGCGTTGCAGTTGGCGACTTTAACGGCGACGGCAAACTTGATATCGCCGTTACCAATATGGCCAGCAATAACGTGACAATCCTTCTCGGCAAGGGGGATGGAACCTTTACCACTGCGCCTTCGCCTGCTACCGGAAAATCCCCGAATGGCATTATTGTTGGGGATTTTAACGGCGATGGCAAGCTCGACCTCGCCGTGGCCAATAAAGGCAGCAATTCGCTAACGATTCTGCTTGGCAATGGCGATGGAACCTTCAGGGCTGCAGCCTCGCCCGCTACTGGTGCCACTCCGTTTGGTCTTGTGGCTGGCGATTTCAACGGCGATGGCAAGCTCGATCTCGCCGTCACCAACCAGGGCAGTAAAACCGTGACCATCCTGCTTGGCAATGGCGACGGAACGTTCACACCCGCTTCGGCGTCCCCGGCTACGGGTTCCATGCCAATGGATATCGTGGCAGGAGACTGGAACGGCGACGGCAAGCTCGATCTAGCCGTGACCAACTACTCCAGTAGCAGTGTGACAATTCTGCTCGGTAATGGCGACGGAACCTTCACTGCCGCTGCATCGCCCTCAGTCTCCTGGCCGGAAGGTATCGCGGTCGGGGATTTTGACGGTGATGGAAAACTCGATCTCGCCGTAACCAGCAACAATACATTGAGCATCCTGCTCAGTAATGGCGATGGAACCTTCACTGCTGCGCCTTCGCCCGCTGCTCCCAACGCTGTGGCCCTGGCAGTTGGGGACTTCAATGGCGACGGAAAAATGGATATCGCAGCGACCGATTTCGGCAACAATACTGTGACCATTCTTTTGGGCAATGGCAATGGAACTTTCACGGTTGCGCCATCACTTACAGCCAGTGCCAATCCTACCGCGCTGGCGGCTGGTGACTTTAACGGCGACGGCAAAATGGATCTCGTCGTAGCCACTAACGGCAGTGCCGGATCAGTGACGATCCTGATGAGCAAGTAGGTTCCTTAGTATTGCGTTTGAAGTATGGCCATCTCTCCGGGGGTGGCCATTTTCAATTGCGAATAGCGACTTCCTTGCCTCTTATGGGGCAATCGGGACAGCACCTTCCTACGCGACCCTTTCCTTTGCCCTACCCGCGGACGTTCGACTCGCATCATTTTTCGCCTCTCTTAATATTTTACTAGACATATAGACAATACAAGTCATAGTATCGCTATGTCTTTTGTGAGTTGACGATTCTTGCACCAGCGAGTGAGCAGTCCACATACATGGAAAAGGACAGGCTACAGACCATGACAAGGTGCTTCCGGCTTTCGGCACTTTCGGCGATACAGAAGAACATTGTTCGGAGCCTTTCGCTCGATTGGCTGCGAAAAGGAACTACGACGGAGTCTCGGCTCTCGTCTGCGCTGATCATCTGTGCGCTGTTGGTATGTGCAACACCTTATATGTCAGGGCAGACATGGAATGGATTTAGCGCTGCAGCGTCACCCACTGTCTCCTGGCCGGAAGGTGTCGCGGTCGGAGATTTTGATGGCAGCGGTCACAAGGGCTTCGCCACCTGCGACACGTATGGCTATGTGTACGTTTTCTTGGGCAATGGCAATGGAACCTTCACGGCCGCAGCTCCGACGGCGGCGCCGAACTGTTCGACTTTGGTGGCCGGCGACTTCAACGGGGACGGCAAACTCGATCTCGCTGTCCCAAACTTTGGCAATGACACGGTACTAATTTTGCTCGGGAACGGCAACGGAACCTTCACACCGGGTGTTTCGTTGGCGTTGGGCACGAACAACGATCCCAACAGCATCGCAGTCGGTGACTTTAACGGCGACGGCAAACTCGACATTGCAGTGGGTGTTACCGTCGGCTCCCCTTCTGATTTAGTGAAGATCTTTTTGGGCAATGGAAATGGAACCTTCACCGCAGGAACAACCATCACTTTGGGCGCCTACGAGCCGTACGGAATCGCGGTTGGTGACTTCAATGGTGACGGCAAACTCGATCTTGCCGTAGCCGATCTTGGCAGCGCTAAGGTGACCATCCTGCTCGGTAATGGCAATGGAACTTTTGCAGCAGGGGTCCAATACGCGACTGGCGGCTCACCGTGGGGGATTACCACTGGTGACTTCAACAACGACGGCAAACTCGACCTCGCGATTGCCAACGAAGGCAGCAACAACGTAACCATCCTGCTCGGCAATGGCAATGGAACCTTCACGGCGGCAGCTTCGCCTGCCACAGGCAAAACCCCGTACGGAATTGCTGCTGCTGACTTCAACGGTGATGGCAAACTCGATCTCGCTGTCGTCAATGGCGCCACCACCGCCAGAACCGTCACCATCCTGCTGGGCAATGGCAACGGGACATTCACGGCGGCGCCGGGAACGCCCGCGACAGGCGCAACCCCGATGGCTGTCGGGGTCGGAGACTGGAACGGCGACGGATTTCCGGATCTCGCCGTGGCCAACTACTCCAGCAGCAATGTCACCATTCTGCTAAATCTTGGGCCATTCCCAACTACGACGACGCTGGCAGCCTCTCCTAATCCCGTGGTCTACGGCAATCCGCTGTCGTTCACAGCGACCATCGCCAATAATGGAATTGGAGATCCGTCGCCTACTGGGACGGTGACCTTCTATAGCGACGGCACATCCGTTGGCACGGGCTCGGTCTCATCCAACGTCGCGAGCGCCGTGGTCACTGTCCTCACCGCGGGAACACATACCCTGACTGCGCAATATGGCGGCAGCAGCAGCTACAACGGCAGCGCAAGTAGTGCCATCACGGAAACCGTCTTAAAAGCCACGCCTGGCGTAACGGTCTCCTGCTCACCCAATCCCACTACCTTCGGCAGCAGCGCGACGACATGTACCGGACAGACGAGTGCGGGTACTACCGGCTTGATGAGCCTAACCTACAACGGTACCGCGTGGGGTTCCGGCAACGTCAATGGCTCCGGGGCTTTCAGCATAAGCGGCCTCAGCGGGTTGCTCGCAGGATCGTACACCATCACTGCTACCTATGCCGGGGACAGCAATAACAACGGCGGATCGGGCAGCACCACCTACACGATCAACAAGGCAACGCCCACGGTGACGTGGCCGACTCCGGTCGCGATCACGTATGGCACGGCTCTCAGTGCGACCCAGCTGAATGCGACCGCCAGCACACCTGGAACCTTTGTCTATACCCCGCCAGCGGGCACCGTACTTACGACCGGCGCGCATACGCTTTCTGTGGCCTTCACTCCGACTGACACGACCGACTACACCACCGCCAGCGCGACCGTAAACCTAGCGGTCAATCAGGCCGTTTTGACGGTCACGGCAAACAACGCGTCGAAAGTGTACGGAACGGCAAACCCTGCGTTCACCCCGAGCTATTCAGGTTTTGTAAACGGTGATACCAGTGCGGTACTGACCGGTTCGCCGAGTTTGACGACGACGGCCACTGCGGCCTCGCCGGTAGGCAGCTACACCATCACCGCTGCGGTCGGTTCACTAGCTGCAGCCAATTATTCATTCATTTTCGTAAACGGCACGTTCACCATCACCAAGGCGACGTCCAGTCTCTCAGTTAGTTCAACCATTAACCCGTCGACCTACGGCCAAAGCGTCACGTTCACATTGACCGTAGCTGGCAGCGGAAGCGGTGCGACCCCTACAGGCACCGTCACGCTTACCAAAGGCGGCACAACACTGCTCGGCACAACCTCGCTGAGCGCGAGCGGAACGGCAACATACACAACGCCCACCCTGTCCGTCGGGGTGGACACTCTGCAACTGAACTATAGCGGCGACACCAATTATTTCTAGGCCCAGGCCTAGCATTTTGGGTCACCGCTACGCAGTGAGCTGGGTGGTGGCCCCTTCCCAGGATGGTTTTGATGAAGAACTCCAGATTCGTAGGCGCGATCGCAAGCATGATCGTGCTTTTGATGGCGACAATGGCATTCGGCCAGTCGTCAACCACGTTCAACCAGACGGTCAACAAGGCCACGCTCATCAACGGTACAAATATCGTTCTGACCTCATCGGCAAATCCGAGTGTCTACGGATCCAGCATTACATTTACTAGCACATTGACCGCGAGCGGCGGTGGCTCAGTGCCAACCGGCACAATCCAATTTCTCAATAACGGCGTTGCAATGGGCACGCCGGTTGCGCTCACCGCAGGCGTAGCAACCTACTCGATTTCATCGCTCGCGGTGGGAACCTACCCCATCACCGCGCAGTATTCGGGCGACACCAACTACAACTCCGCGACCTCCTCGACGCTGTCCCAGGTTGTGACGAAGGCGGTCTTGACGGTTACTGCAAACAACGCGACCAAGGTGTACGCAGCCGCTCTGCCGACGTTTAGCCCGACCTATAGTGGATTTGTAAACGGCGACACCAGCGCAGTGTTGACTGGATCCCCGAGCGTGACGACGACCGCCACTGCGGCTTCGCCGGTTGGAACCTACACCATCACCGCTGCTGTCGGAACCCTGGCCACGCCGAACTACACGTTCGCCTACGTCAACGGAACCCTGACGATCACTACTGCCACGTTGAATATCGCGGCCAACAACGCATCGCGTGCTTACGATGTCGCTAACCCGGCCTTCACGGCAACCTATACCGGCTTCGTCAATGGTGACACCTCCGCATCGCTGACTACGCAGCCGACCCTGACGACGACTGCAGTTCTGCTCTCGCCGACGGGGACTTACCCGATCACAGCTGCGGGTGCGGTCGACGCGAACTACACGATCACCTACACCGCTGGAACTCTCACGATTGGCAAGACGGCCGCCACTGTTTCAGTGGTTTCCTCTGTCAATCCTTCCGCTTATGGTGCGAATGTGACATTCACCGCAACGCTGCCGGCAACAGCGACAGGTTCAGTTACGTTCCTCGATAACGGCGTTTCCATCGGTACGGGTGCAATCAGCGCCGGTACGGCGACTCTGTCGAGTTCGACGCTCGGCGTTGGCACTCACCCGATCACGGTCAGCTACGCTGGTGACGGTAACTTCACCGCCGCAACCTCCGCAACTCTCTCCCAGGTTGTCACCTTGGGCAGCGTGACCTTTGCGGTCGTCTCCTCGGCAAACCCGTCTACTTACGGTTCGCCCGTAACGCTGACGATTACCACGACTGGTTCGCAGGCCGGTGTAACCCCGACCGGCACCCTCACCGTAAGCGATTCGCTCGGCTGGACTGCCCAGACGATTCCGCTGGTATCCGGTGTTGCCACGTTGACCACAAGCACTCTGCCAGCAGGCACCAACACGCTGACCATTGTGTACAACGGCGACGTCCACTACCAGATCATCAAGGGAACTGGCGCAATCACTAGTTCGAAGACTGCTACCAAGTAACCTTCAACCCGCGGCCGGTTCATACCCGGCCGCGGTTCTCTGATTGTTTCGGAGACGCGATGAACTTTAGACTCTCGGCCTTCGCACTACTAACGTTTCTGCTGGCTATCTCGCAGGCCTATGGACAGGCGAGCGGCGCGTCATACCAACAATCCATCAGTCAAGCCGCTACAGCATTAACCGTCAACTCTTCATCATCCGTCGTCGGGCTGGAAAGTCCGCCCACGTTGTCAGCGGTAATCTCCTTCCCCAACAGTGGCCAGACGACCGGCAACGTCACTTTTACCGTGGAGAATGGAAGCACTGTGATCGCCACCGGCACCGCGCCTGTCAATCTCACGGGTGTGGCGACGTGGACTCCATCCCTCCCAACTGGCACCTTTACGATCTTTGCCGCCTACAGTGGGGATTCAAACCTCCTGGGCAGCACGTCGCCGGCTATCTCCCAGACCGTGCTCGGCCCTGAGGATTTCAGCTTCTCGGTGTCACCAATCTCCGTTGCCCGGGGTCAGTCGGCAGCTACGCCGGTATCGGTCACGGCGATCAATGGCTTCCACGGCACGATCGCATTCAGCTGTGCCTCGCAGTCCTCTGAGGTGGATTGTGGTCTATCGCCGAACGCTCTTATGGTGCCCGCTCCCGTCGCTCAGACAACCACTTCCGCTTCCGCCGGAAACGTTGCGTTGAGTGCGACGACATTCGCTACCACCGTGCAAAAGGCGGGGCTGTTTGGTGCGTTCCTACTGAGCTTTCTGTCATTCAAGCGCCGCAAACGACTTGCATTGCTGGCTGCGGTAGCGCTGTCCCTGCTTCTCACCGGCTGCGGCACCGGAACTCGTTATGTTCAGCAGGATGGAACGCCGAAGGGAACATATTCGATCACCGTTACGGGCACGTCGGGAAAGTTGAGTCACACCCAAACAGTTCTAGTGACGGTGCGGTAGGAGCCGCATGAAAACAGCACAAACAATCGCGGTATTTGCCGATCCGCCAGCTTCGATACCGGCTGGACTCTTCGCTGACTTTGAGATCAAGGGACGAAAGCGGCCCAGTGCCTTCGTTGCCAGCTATGGCATTCAAGCAATCGTGGTGGCTTTGCTGTTGATCATCACTCTTACCACTACAACGCCGGTCCTCATTCAGAAAAAGTATTCCGCGATCTCGCTGGTTGCGCCCATTCTTTCCAATCCTTCTCCAGTGCGGCTACCCGTTGCCCGGGTTTCTGTCCCGCCGGTCGCGGTCTCCTCCCAGGCGCTACCTGTAGTTGTAACTCCAATGAGCATTCCGGCTCCGCGCACCCCGCGCGTCGAACGAACGGTGGATGTACCCGCTCCACCGGCGCCGAAGCCAGTGCTCCAGCCCAATTTTCCGACACAGATTCCTGCGATGCCCGTCGCGAAGCCCGTCCATACCGGCTTCTTTGGAGATCCCAACGGCGTACCCGTGCAGCAGCCGACCAGCGCGACAAGTCGAGCTCCGGCACTGGCATCGGTAGGGAGCTTTGGAACCCCGGCTACAGGTACGGGCCGCCCGTCGGGAAGGGGCGTGGCTACAGGAGCATTTGGCACGCAGAGCGGCGCTTCTGGCCAGACGAACAAAGCCGTGAAGAGCGTTGACTTTAGTGGACCTGCACTGGCGAAGACCCAGGCGGTTGTAGCAAAGGTCTCGCCGATCGCTCCAGTTGCGATTCAGAGCAAACCCGCACCGGTGTACACCGAGGAGGCCCGGCGGCTCCGCGTGGAGGGCGACGTCGTGGTGCAGGTTGTCTTCTCCGCTACCGGAGAGATTCGGATTGTCGGAGTGGTGAAAGGTCTTGGACATGGGCTGGACGAGGCGGCGGTTGCCGCCACGCGCCAGATCCGCTTTACTCCCGCGCGGCGTGATGGCCAGTTTGTGGACTATCCCGCCACCATTCACGTCGTCTTTGCACTGTCGTAAAGGAGATCGGATTCATGAAATGCAGTCTTATTTTGCTTCCTCTGGTGCTGTCGCTGGGCGCATTCGCGACTGCCGCAGACACTCCCCGTCCGGCAAGCGATGCGCTTGACCGAACCATCGACCAGATCACCGCCCGCGAGGCCGAAAACTTAAAGGCCTTCGCGAAATACTCTCCCATCGTCGAAACGTATGTGCAGGGCTTCAGGAAGGACAAGGAACTGGGCCGGGTGCCGGTTGAGGACCAATACTTTCTGGGCCGCGCTTCGTTCAAGAGCCGTCTCCAGGACGATTCGTTCATTGCCCAGGAGCGCCCTCTGGTCAGCCATCAGCTTCTTCGCGAAATCAAAGAAGCCACCTTCGAGCGCCGCAAGGGTTGGGTGCCTCTCGGCTTCACGCAGATGGCCGTGATCGATATGCAGCACTTCGATCGCGCGCACTACAAGTTTGCGTACCACCAGAGAGAGTTCCTTGGCACCGTGAGATGTCTGGTGTTTGAAGTGACTCCCACCGGCAAAGGGCACGGCCAGTTCATGGGGCGAATCTGGGTCGAGGACCAGGGCCTCAACATCGTCCGCTTCAATGGCACCTACATTCGACCGGTCGAAGGTTCGGAGTTTATTCACTTCGACTCCTGGCGCGTCAACGTCAGTAATGGTTCCTGGCTTCCCGCCTATGTTTACAGCGAAGAATCCGACGTGATGCCCGACAAATTGCCAGTTGCTTTGCGCGGCCAGACCCGCCTTTGGGGTTATGCCACGAGCCAGACGGACACCGGGCAGGAGTTCAGCAACGCTTTCACGGCAATTCAGGTGGACGCCAAGGATGCCGTCTCCGATCAGGTTGATTCGAGCACGCCTCTGGCAAGCCAGAAGGCCTGGGAGCGCCAAGCCGAAAACAATTACATCTTCCGTCTGGAGCAGGCCGGGCTAGTGGCGCCCGTATCCCCGCTGAGCGAGATTCTCGAAACGGTCGTAAACAACCTAATCGTCACCAACAACCTTGTGATCGAACCCGAGGTGCGGTGCCGCGTGTTGCTGACGGCACCGATCGAGAGCTTCGCAATCGGCCATACCATTGTGGTTAGCCGCGGCCTGATAGACGCTCTTCCCGACGAGGCCGCTCTGGCCGCCGTACTGGCTCATGAGTTGAGCCACATCGTGCTCGCCCACGATAGCGACAACTCCCAATTTGCATTCAGCGATCGCCTGATCTTTCCAGATACCGACGCACTGGACCGGTTGCGCATGGTGCGGAGCAGCGACGAACTCAAAGAGGCCGATGAAGAGAGCCTGGTCCTGCTTCAAAACTCGCCGTACAAAGACAAGCTGCAGAACATGGGCCTGTTCCTGAAGCAGATGGAGGCCAGCCGCAAGGTGCTTCCGAATCTACTCCGGAGCCGGCTGAGCGACTCGCTGGTTGGGGAGCAACCCCGCCTCATGTTTGCCGTTTCTTCAGCACCAGATCTAACTCCCAAAGACATCCACCAAATTGCCGCCTTGCCGCTCGGCTCGCGCGTGATCATGGACCCCTGGACCGGCCGTGTGGAGATGAACAAGGCACGCTCTGCGCCGGTCGTGGCCGTGCGGGAAAAGCTGCCGTTCATCTTGACTCCGTTCTACCCCTATCTCATGCGGGCTGCAGTCGAAAAAGAAGCCGCTCCACAGGATCCAGCTAGTCCGAAAGATGCCGATCAGTCTCTCCCTCACTCCGCTTCACTGGATGGTGCAAAGTGAGGAATCGCTCCATCGGCATTCTTCTCGCAGCCTTGCTTTCTACCGGTTGCGCTTGCTTTGCGCAGCAGGCGATCGACACCGTTGCTCCGTTACGCGCCAATCGCTTCACCGATCAGGTGTATGTCGGCTTCGATCACACTCGCACAGATTACGCACTGGCGACGTCCGATGGTAATAAGTTGGCGACGACAGACGGCGTGGATGTCGAATACGACATGCGCCGCAAAGAACACCTCGCCTACATTGCGACAGTTCGTTACGGCAATGGAACACCCTTCGATCAAAGCCTGATCACCGGCGCCGCTGGCGCCAGCTATCTACTCCACTACAGACGCTACGAGCCTTATATGCACGCCATGGGCGGCTATACCCGGCTGGCCTCTCAGCACGCCGCCGGCGGCATGTACCTGTCCAACGTCAACAGCGGATTCATGCTGCTGTTTGGCGCAGGCCTCGATATGAAGGTGAGTGAACGATGGGGAGTGCGCGCGATCTCCCTGGAGGACCTCTATCTCCCCTTCGGCACCGCGCGATCCACCTATTGGAACGTTGGGTCAGGAGTGCTCTACCACCTCGGACGGGCAAGATAACGATGCCAAAAGATTTGGTTTCCTATAACCCTCTCCGTGTGGAGAGTGACGCCCGCAGAGCGACAGGTGTTTTTTCAAGTGGCAGTTTTCAGATGAACGAACGACATGACCAGCACACAATGCAGGATCACAAAAAGGAGAATGCGATGTCAACTACTACAGGAGTTCAACCGCGCACTTTTTCGTGGCTAACTGATGGATTTCGGGACTTATTGTCGTTTCAGAAAACGCCCCCCAAAAATCGGGATGAACCTGTCTCTGTCTCGGATGCCACGCAACCAACACTGGAAACTGGCCCAACCGCTGCGCTCCTGCGAATGAAAGAGAAGAAGGATACTGGTGCGCCTATTTCACAGAAAGAGTGGGCTCGGCTCGCTCAATTTGTCCAAATGGGAGCCGAGTTTTCGCCGAATCGTCACATCTCGCGTGAATCTGTCGTTGGCATTCTGCAGGCATTCCGGGCAGCGTACAAACTGAGGAAACCTGGCGGCGACGAAGGCAAGGCAGCTTATTACCTCAACAAGTTCAATACAATGGGCCAGGACGAGGACACCATTGAGGCTGCCGTGGAGACGCATCTCGACCACGCCGAGTGGCCGATTGGTAACGACGCCAGACCACTAGTGGTGTTCCTGCGCGACGATGATGTTACAGATGAGGCAGCGCTCACGGCAGCGCTCCTTCCATATTGGGATACTTTGTGGCGGGTCGCCGCACGGGGGCACTTCCTTGTTCACAATAAGCCCATCCGCGACGAACGGAAACTGCACGCTTATGAGCCAACCGCCGCTACATTCATCCGTGAATCGTTTGTCTTCAGCGTTATTCGTTGTGAAGACCACGACCTGACCGCCTTGCTTACCTTTCCAGGGTCTACCGCCGCGATGTACCCGCTCGCGAGTTATCCGGATATCTGTGAATTCCGAGTCATGTTGGCTGCCATTGGCGAAGCACCCGTAGGGACACATTGGAATGGCGATAGGTTGATGGCCTACACCGTCGGCCGCGAACTTGACGCCCCCGCAAGTGGTCTCCACTTTCAAGGCAGGGGCGGCGTCACGTTCTGTTTCACGTTTGATCAATGGAACATTTTGAGAGCGCTATTCGCGGAGGCCTGGGAAAATCCATTCTTGCAGTCCTCATGGGCCGTCTTGACCGAAGAGTATGGCGAGCTGTAAATCGATCTCGTTTCGCCCAGGAGAGTATGCAATGCACTTGCGCCACCATATTTCCGTTCTACTCGTGACCTGTGCCTTTGGAAGCCTGGCCCTGGCCAGACAGCCAGTTTCCGCCGTCTGCACAACAGACCCGCTCGTGACCTATGCCGGCGCGACTATTTCCGTTCATGTGACCCCGGCTGGATTTCTTCCGCAGCGCAATCTTACCTACACCTACAGCAGCACCGATGGTGAAGTCACTGGCGATGGTGCCTCAACTGGGACCGTCAATACAACGGGGTTGCAGCCTGGCAACTACAACGTTTCCTCCCTTGTCTCCGACGATCACAAACCGAAGCGCACGTTGGTGGCGACGTGCCAGGCATCGTTCACTATCAAGGAGCCGCCAAAATATCCTCCACAGATGCGCGTTCGCGCCGAGCCGCAAGCGGTAAGCTCGGGCGCCCCGGTCACGGTGACGGCAGAAGGTTTCAGCCGGGACAACCGACCATTGAGCTTCAGCTGCCTCGCAAACAGGGGCGCCCTTGCCGGCAGTAGCACTCGTTACGTTCTGGACACCACGGGACTCGTCAGCGGCAGCGTCAACATTGACTGCACGGTGCAGGACGATCGAGCGCTCTCCGGCTTCGCCACCACAGCGGTAACCGTCACTCTGCCGCCACCGCCGCCTGCCACGCGCAAGTACGGCGACGGCCTGGATTTTTCTGCTGACAAGAAACGGCCGAGCCGAATCGATAATGCGGCCAAAGCGATGCTCGATCGTTATGCCGACGCTCTGGCGGCGGATCCCGATGCCACGGCAATCGTTGTAGGCTACGACAACGCAGCCGAGCGCGCTTCCACCAGGCACAGGAAAGCGTTGCCACCCCAAGTTGCCGCCCTGCGGGCCGTGAACGCCAGGGCCTACCTTGTAGAGGATAAGGGAATCGATGCGGGGCGCATTGAGATTCGGACGGGAATTGAAGATGCACAGAAGGCAATTCTCTGGATAGTCCCCGCTGGAGCCACTTTCGACATGAGCAACACTGTCAGCATTAATGAGTCACTGGTGGGAGGTGCTTGAGAAACACCTCCCGAATATTCCAGCTACGCCTTCTGTGTTTCCTTTGCGGCGGCTGTGGCAACCGGAGCCACAGCTGCCTTTTTCGCGGCGGCCTTCGTTGCTCTCTTCTTCTTCGCCCAACGCTTCTGCTGCGCCTCGGCCATCTTCTTGCGGCTCTCGGGGCTAATCACACGCTTGGCCGTCTTGGCCACAGCCTTTTTCGTGGCAGCTTGCTTCGCATCTGCAACAGGCTTGGCGGACGTCTTCTTCGCCGCCCAACGGGCCTTCAGTGCAGCAGCAATTTTCTTCCTCGCGGCAGGACTCATGGTGCGGCGAACCGTTGGGCTTGCCTGATCTACGTCGAGGGTAGCAGCGGGCTTACCAAGAGGCTTTGTTCCATTGAGTGCTTCCAATGCGGTGATTGCATTGTCGATGCGGTTCCGCTGAGCGCGAAGGTCGGCGAGAATTTGTGCAGTATCCATGTATAGGCTTGCTCCTTATATCGGGGATGGTAGCAGTATCGCAGTTCCTGCACAACAATCAGTGCATGCAGGTTGCATCCTCCGCAACAAACAACCGAGAAGAATTGTTCAGTAAGGGAAATCCAATGGGGAAAAACAAAAGCAGAAAAATGTTCCAGCCAGGGCCACACGGTGGGTGCGAGGCTCTGCTCTATGAATTCCGCGAACCACCACTCCAATCAGATGACGAAGATGATCTTCCACCAGCCAGCGGCCAGCCGCATCCACGGACTGTTCTCATCGCGGCCGAGACGTTTGATGAAGCTCTGGCTTATTTACGCTTCCACTCGGAGGGTTTCAACGTCCACACAGTCAAATGTCTCGGTGTCATCCTCATGGTTTCAGGATCGCCCGCTGATTGACAGTAAATGCTGTGCCCGCATCTGTCGTCTAAAGCCCACACCCTGCAAGGTTTGTGTCTCACGTGCCATTCCGAAAAACTGAGTCTGAAGCTCTACCGAGCGCATAAGAGCAAGGGCAACGGCCCTATTCACGCCGACTTGCAGGTACTCACATGAAAAGCCGAACTTCGTATGGGCGCGCCGATATTACCGGCATATCCTTGATCGTTCGTGCTAATTCGCTCGCGTACCGCAAAGTGATCGGAAGCCTGTCGTACAGCGAGTCATTGTTCCAGTTCATCTTTGACAGGCCCAGCACTGATCGAACTGGAAAATCCCACCCGCCGTGTCCTGCAAACCTTTTGAGAGTAATCGGACGGGGAATGCCTTTACCTTCTTTGAAGAAGTGCTTTCCTGGCGCTATTTCTGGGGCATCGCCCTGGGTCCATAGGAGCACCTCTCTCTCTCCTAGCGGCATGTAGGTCCCACGTTCGCATGGATACATCGCAGCAACTGATTTCTGATGTTTGCTCCTTGGAGGGGCGAACAACACTCCAGACCATGAAGTCTCCTGCTGAATCTGGTAGAGGTCTATATCGCTCGCAGCACTTAGGGCATCAAAACATCCCTCAGTCTCCTCTGGTTTGAACTCTGTGGTCTTGTGGACTGTGACTCTCTTGGGTGATCTGCCCGCATGCCTCCGTTGATAGAGGCTTAAGCTGCGAGCCATAACTCTGCGCATCTCTCCCCGGCTCAAGAAAGGGTTGGGCCCTTCGGTTCTCGCATCGTTGGTTTCGTACGCTATGAACTCCAGTCCCGCCCCATCCGAATCAAAGACCTGACTGCAGCATGTTATGAATTTCACTGTCCCATCTGATGCGAAGCGCAGCGCGTAGCTCAAACCTATAAAGGCGGTCGCAGGATCGGTATCGGCGAGTTTCCAAGGAACGCCGCCTGCTTTGCAATAGAGAGCGATGCTCAAACGCCACATTACGCTAGCTCGGCAGTGATAATCTAAAGCGCCGGTTTCATTGATGAACTGAGTCGGTATTCCACGTGATGCATTGATCGCTTTGATGTAATCATGCAAATCGAAATCTTTATCATCTTCAAATGCATCCTCCCATCGATCGGGCAAGACAATCAATATGACATCGTATTCATTTCGGCGCGGCAACAGACGACTCATGGCATCAGTGATAACCCGAGCCAATACCGTATGAGGTTGTTTGCTAGTTTCGACTTCGGTGTTGATCCCATCAGGCAAAACAATATGTAATCCAGCATCGGCGGGTACCACTTTAACGCCGAAAACAGAATGAAAGCCCGGAAAGTCGACTAGGTAATCCTTGCGCTCCCGTGGAGTGTGTTTCTGTTCCAGTTCGTTGAATAAACCTCGCAGCTGCCGCTTGAAATCGTGCGGAAAAATAGTCGCGACACGAATCGGATCAAAGACACGATTGATAAAGTTTCTGCTGTATGGCCCGAACTGCAATAGCCCTCGGAGGGGGTGAACATGACGATCTCCAACTCTGTCGGGGCTGAAGAGAAGTTCTGGTTCAGCGACTCTTAAGTGGGCTGGTAATTGCCAAATCTCATTGCTCATTGGGCGCGCCTCGTAAAACCTGTTCGCTTCAGTAATGTGAAGGGCGCACTAATCCCTGGCTGTTCGTTTAGAGCAGCGATCGTATTCTCTTGTCCTTCGCCCACGAAAAGCTCAATCCACGCATCAAGTACGGAATTGAACTGACTGTTATATCTTCTAGCCATTCTTTCACGGACGAAATCGTTGCACCTGTAGTGTTGCTCATCTGAGGTGCAATTACCGAACCAGACTGATGGTTCTAAGAGAAGCCACAAACGCCCGAGTTTGTATTCGAGTTTTACGCGAACGGCTTCAGCCCAATGCACAGGTGTTCCCGGAATAGTGCCGGAAATCTGCTGCGTAGATGCGCTTAGCCGCTTTAGACGTTTATCGTTTGCTTGATCCTCGACGACACGCAGCAAGTGGTGAGACCGATGACCTTCGGCACGCAACGGCAAGTTCCTCGCGAGACCGAATACTAAGGCCTGACGAAGAAGATTCATCTCATTCGTCTCGCGCCACAGGCGTGAGACTTCAATCGAATGTAAGCCCAGATTCGAGATGCCAAGATCGTCGAACACGCGATGAATCTCTGCGTCGCTTCCGAAAGCGAGAACCCCTGCCGAAGATCTGGCAGCGACAAGTTCGCCAGGATGAAGGATGAGATGTTCCCGAAGATCTTTCGCTCCTCCGATACGACAGTCAAACTTCCGACAATGCTGCGGCCAGCTTTCGACGGGCACCGCATTGAGGCGGATGACGGGCCAACCGACACTCGAGCGGGGAATCGGAACATTTGAGACTCTGCTCTGGATCTGTCCGAGAGAGGAGAGAATGTCTGGGGGGATGTCTGGGAATTGCTTGATGGCGTCCCCCATAAGTTCGTCAAAGGTTTCTACCTCAATGATATGTGCCCGACTACCGATGCTATTTGCCCTATCAATGAGTTTGTGGACACGGTCATTCAAAGGGGTTTCGGCTCTGCAGAACCAAAAGAGACCGCTAGGGAATCCCCTTCCGTCTGCAACCGCCTCTTCTAGTGCGGACATGACGCTATTGTCTCGTCCGCTGTAACCGACTACTGCCAGACCAAACCTCTTGCAAGATTCAACAAGAGCACTTCGAAGCTGCGCGTCCTGGTGCTGTAATTCAGCATTAGTATTCTTCAGCGAGACAGACTGAAAATCACCGTGTAGCTTGCCCAGCAGTGGCCAGCGACCTTCATTCATGGCTTGAAGCGCTATGTCGTTCGAGTCAAGAGTTGCGACGACCAGTTTCCCTGTCGTACCGAGAGCAACTGCGGAGGCGTCTTCTACCAAACGGTCAAAATTCGTCGTCCAGACAAGCCGCACTTTGTCTAGGCGCATCAGTGCTGCGAGAACGTGATGCCCAAACGCCGGTTTTCCAATCTGGAGCATACGGTCGATGTACCGTCGACGGTCTGCAGCGTCAGGGTAGGTCGCTTCGAAAAAGCTGGAGTATTCCTCAGGCGCGCCGGCGGCTGGAAAGCGTTTTGTTTGGTCCAGATAGGCTTGGAGGCGGCTGCGGACAGCAAAGCTCCCCAAGTCTTCGCAAGTGGCAAGACTTACTTTTTGGGCGGCGCAATATAACCCACGCTTGAACTGCCAGATGAGATCTCCCGCCGTTGGCAGTCCAGCAGACGCAGAAGCGCCCGCTCCCAGAAACCAAGCAACATTCGGCGCACGAATTGGAAGGATCCGGAGAAACTCGTCTATGGTCATAGATTGGTGTTAAGCATACCCGAGTGGCCGAACAGCACGACAGCAATTCTTTGTAGTGAACCAGCGGACGTGGTCTGCTAATAGGTTTCCGTATTCTGTTGCCTATCGACCCCCAATTTAATCCTCAACCCAACTTCCAGCTCGTTGCCACTGCTGAGAGTATCCCCGGCTTGCCCAAAGGAGCATCCTTGTATGTTTGTTGAATTGCTACCGCTGTTACGAAATCGCACCGTGTCTCTAAGCGTCGCCGTACCCGCCAACGGTGACTCCATCGTTCTAACCATCATGCCGAAAGTCACTGACGAGAAAGCCGAAGAGTTTGGCTCCATCAAAGAGGCGGCGGTCAAAGCCCTCTCGGGCGCGCTGACGCTTAAGGCACAAAGCGCAGAAGAACTGGACTCAGGACTGCACCAGGCACTTTTGCAGTACGTCGGCAGTCAGCTCACGATCGAGGGTTCGATCAATGAGATGGTGAAGACCGTAAAGGCAGCCGAAGAAGAAGCCAAGGAAGCTACGAAAGCCGCGGTCGCAGCTGCAAAGAAGAAGTCCGGACAGGCCATAGCTGGCAGCAAGCCATCGACGCCTACGACAGCGCCGCCAGAGGAAAAGAAGCCCGAGCCGCCTTCGCCGCCGAGTCTCTTTGACGCTGCTCCCGCAGAGGAAGACGAGGCGGAGACAGAACTCGATGAATCGAACGCCGGGGCCGTCTCCGCACCTGCGGTGCCATCGCTCGAGGTGAGTGCAGCCTCGTAATCTGGCGTCCATGCCTCTTTCCCGGCCAAACAGCCCTTAAACATCCCACTTCTCTGCGACCTCTTCAGTGAGGGAGCAGCCCAGGAGAGATCTATTTCTATGCCCATCGAAGTCGCTCAAATGGAAAGACAGTTCGCGTTTGGAGGCCGGATCATTCCCGATCCCAACCCAGAGCTCACGCCGGAAGCCGTCCGCGAGTTCTTGACCTTTCAGTATCCGGAGATGTCGACGGCCATCATCGTTGGGCCGGAGACAACCGGCCGCTATCTCCGCTACACCATTCAGCGATCAATCGGAAGCAAAGGCTAATCCAATGCGCCCCCGGTTAGCGCCCAGAAATGACCGTCTACGCAGCCGTCAGCCGCTCTGTGATGCGTTACACGCAAAGCAGAGCAGCCTCAACAAAAGCGCGGAGAGTCATGCTTACGCGAGGTCTTGCAAATGCGCAACAAGTCAGCGCCTGTCCAAGGGGGTCGAGGCAGCAGTCGGTCAAAATCAGCGGCAGACGTCCCGGATGTTGCTGCCACCGCCACAATTTCTCCTGCCACTCGCGTAGGGCTGCTCGCTCCGGGCGGCCCTGCCGTTCTTCCGCCATTGGACGAGGTTCAGAGCCGATACAGCTTCTACACCGGAAAGAAGGCTCTTTTTAAGCTCTGTCAAAACCTTGTAGAGGAAGGTCTCGCCACTACCCGAAGCTGGGAAAAGAGCAAAGCCGATCCACTCGCGTTCATTGACGAATCCCTGCGGCGCTGGTGTTTTCTGCACGGACTTTCGCGTGTTGAAGCGGAATTCAGCGAGTTTTCATTCGCGATCCGTGATGCGGACGATCATCAGCTGCGCATTTCGGTGCAGCACTGGCACCTTGGCCACTTTGTTTGCCGGGCTCCTCTGACGGCGCTCGAAGAGCATGTGTCGGGCCTCGGCGCGGCGTTTTACCAGCTTCTCGCCTATACGCTGGTTCGTTCACTTGGATCATGGGACCTCGACGATGCCGCGGCCAGCGTGGAACAGATGAGGGAGTGGGCCAGTGAGTCTCGTGAAGAGGTGGGCGGGGCAGGGGATGAGTTCGAAATCCCTGATCTCGATGACTGCACTCCAACATTCATCGCGGAAGCGCGCAAGAATCACGTTTCGATCCGGCACAGCCTGCGCATTCTACGTGCGCACTCCAAAGGCCGGTTTGGAGTGTGGATCAAGTCCCTTCTCCGCATGTACGCGCTGAGTTGCATTCCAATCGATAAACGCCTGAAGCAAGATCCGGAGGAAGAGGGATACGACTATCTGCGACCTGTTCCGGCCGCAGTTCTGTCGTTTGACGAACAGGACGCTGTTGTCGCGACGGTGGACGAAGAGCTTGAGAACTGGAGCCAGTGTTCTTCGCCGCCACTGTTGAATCTGAAATTTGATCCTTTTCAACCCCAGGAAATGCGCGAGGTGTGGAGGATTCTCAGGATCAACTTTGAGATCGCGTTGGAAACGGCCAGCCTCGCGGAGAAATGGAGGCTATGGACCGAAGTCGAGGAGAAGAAGAATGAACACCGACATCGAAATAGGGGGAAACTCAGCGGTCGAGCTGCGTAAGGCGGTGATGATCTACACGGGAACCCAGGCGTACGTCACCGTGCACGATGTGCTGCGCGACGAACAGGGCGGACCACACTATGGCCCGCCGGAGGCCCTCAGCGCAGACTTCCTGAAAAGCCTCTGTGCGCTCTTGAAGCAAAAAGCGGTGCGTGAGATAGAGGTTCTCCCGAACAGTATCCTCTGCCTCACGGACGAAGTGATCGCTTGGTGGTGCCCGGCTGCGGTGCGCCCCATGTTCTTCCAATCGGCCACGGATCAAGAAGCGAACGCGCTGTCCGGCAAGAAATTTCCGCACCCTGCCCTGGTGTTTGTCGCTACAGAGAAACACCTCTCGGTTCGAGCATTGCCCAACAATGAAAGGCCCACCAGCGGCACTCAGCTGTTAAGTGCACCGTACTGGAACACATACGAGGACGGCTCAGTCTGTACGGGCAGCATGCATGTGCCCACGTCGGAGGTGTCATCTTCGGTCACAGAGGAATGGGAGCGGGGGTTCTTTGAAAGCGCGTTCACCCATCCCTCCGGAGCCGTGCGGCTGACCTCATATAAGGGCGGCATCATCCCGATGTGGCAGAGCGTTCTCGGCAGCGATGCGTTTCCTGACCAGTACCTCGTTCCCGCTCACGAAACACTCCTGCAGTTCATACGCCGCTGCCAGAAATAGCGAAAGGAGCAGAACACCATGCAATCAGTTCATCACCTTCATCCTCGCCTGATGGGCAGCACCCGCCCGTTGCGCGTCCTGCTCGTTGGCGCGGGCGGGAGCGGGAGTGCTGTCTTGCTTCAACTGCCTTTCCTGGAGCAAGCCCTGCGCGCCTGGGGCCAACCGGGTCTCGCCGTCACCGTCATGGACCCAGATACTGTGTCCGAGGTGAATGTCGTGCGTCAGCCCTTCTCCCATGTCGATATTGGGTCGAACAAGGCCATGTGCCTGGTCGGCCGCATCAACATGTTCTGGGGCTTCGTCTGGAAAGCCATCCCGCGCTACTTTGGGGACAGTCCGGCTGGAGCGCCGGAGTGCGATCTACTGATCAGCTGCGTCGATACCAGGAAAGCCCGCCATCTCATTTCTCAGTCATTCAAGAAGTTTCGCCCGCCGGCATATCATCTCGATCTCGGCAACAACGCCTCCAGCGGGCAGTACGTCCTTGGCCAGCCCCGTGATGTGACGGTCTGCGCGCGCGCACAGGAGACACGCCTACCTACTGTTTTTGACCTCTATCCTGAGATTTCCGATATTACGATCGGGGAGAGTGTGCTTCCAAGTTGCTCGGCCGTAGAGGCGCTCGACCGGCAGGAGCCATACATCAATCAGACACTGGCTGTTAGTTCGCTCGCGATGCTTGCTCGATTGCTGCGGTACGGGCAGATCTCATATCACGGTGGTTTTTATAACGCCCAGACCGGGCGCTTGGCGCCGCTCTTAGTGGATCCAAGCCAATTTGCCAAGACGCGGAGAGTTGCGAAGAAACAAAGATCAAAAGGCGCTGCGCGCAGCAGAGGCGCTGCCGCGTAATCTGGTCTTTCCGAAGCACCAGAAGGTGGCTGCACCGGCACTCATGGCATCGCGGGTCATGGTCCTTGGCTATGTAATTGGAGAAATTGATGACGCTACTGGCCGGGCAATCGAAAATTAAGCCCACAAAATTATAGAGGCCGTCTCCTATGTTGCCACGGCCTCTCCACTTCTATTCGATTTTGTACAACCGTCAGGTATCGGTTCGTCGGGTATCGCTCTCGTCGGGTACGGATTCCGTCTGAGTTTGCCCGCTGCCGTGATCATTGTTTTGACTCCGACAGCAGCTGCATTATTGCAAACCCTGGTTTATTGTGCAAGTCGTTCGCTTGAACATTTCACCATGAAGTACGTTTGCTTCTGCAGCCATTCGCCGTAATCGGAGAAAGCAGAATTGCGGGTTTGGCTAACTTCCTCTGGCAGCACGGGCTCGCGCAGCGAAAATCAGCCCGTTCTGCTACCTCCATTAGGTGATTTCCGCAAGATGATGCAGTAATCGTCCAACCCGTATCGAACTACGTCGAGTCCTGATGACGCAGCTACAAGACCTTCGGCAGGTATCGATTTAATTCGGAACGGGAAGAAGTTAGGATTGTCGATCAAGTCTCTTAGTGGAACCGAGGAATTGGTTCGCGAATGGAGGGACGCTTCGGCCAGCCAGGCTATCAGCCGAGAATCGTCAAGAGCCAGCGGAGTTCCGGCAGTGTAGACTCCCCTCATACCGGATTCCTGAAGCACACCCCAGTCCAAATACGAACGCAGGACGCGGCGTGCCGCTCGGGAAACGGTTTCCCGTTCGCCGTATTGCTCGCGCACTCTACGTTGGACATGTGTTGCGGCTGCGGAACCCTGAAGTCTCAAGAGTCGACCGACTTGCACTGCTACTCCCGACCAGAAGGGATAGACCGCCATCACCATGCCCCAATGAATGGCCAAGTGATCATGTTGCGGAATTCTACTAAGCAACTCCAGACCTTCAGCACGCAGCGACTCAAGCTGGGGCGGTACCGATTGCCATACTTTCAAGAGAATCGTGACGATTTTCTCTCGGTTGCCGCGCTCGGCTTGGCCGCCCACAGACACTTTGTCGATCAGCAGTGTCTGCAAGGCATCGTTGATCGCAACCTTGCCATTCCCCGCCAGCACCAGGTTAGCTGTCTGCGCCAGCCATTCCAGACGCACTCGCTGACTGAACCCAATCTGGTCAATCCGTCTGGTCATCCAACCACCCTTTCAATTTGAACCAGAGGGACGATTAGTTCCTCGACTGAAATGCCGCCATGGCTCACGGTGTGCTGCATCTCTTGGATAAAGGCCTGTCGTGCTGGCGCAAGGAGAGGAAGGTAGTTGTCCGGAAGGCCAACCGGATCCCATTCGCATGCATTTGGAAAGCGCTCCTTGACCTTGTCGCGAAGAACCGCATCCGGATAAACACGGACCCGCTCGCCACGCAGGTCGGCCACGGCTCCTTCCGTCGGACGGCCACAGCCAACTGCCTCGATGTTGCCATGGTCAGCGGTCAGGTAAACAAGGAAGCCTCGATCCAGAAGCAGATTGAGGAGTACGCTCAAATACGGTTGTCTCGCCCACTGACGCACTTGGTTGTGCATGCCCGAAGTGCCCAGCTCCATTCCGTGCATGATCTTGTCGACCTTATCCACAACTAGTCCGGCGATCTTCACCTTTGGATGACAAACAGCATCGGAAACGGACTCTATGCTGCCAGATCCCAATCCCTTGACGTAAACGACCTCGTTTGACGCGAAGCCTTGGTCAGCCCAAAACTGCATCCAAAGCATGGGTTCCTTATCGGTTGCCTGGATGCTGTTTGGGAAGAACATAGGGGCTTTACCGGCGAAGGCAGCTTGTCGCGAAACGGATGTCAGAGAAGGAACCCAAGCGAATATTCCCTGCTCACGGAATCGCAGATCAATCTGCTTTGATGCAAGCGTGTCACGGACCACTAACCACTGGTCCATTGCAAGTCCATCCATCACGATTAGTGCAATCTTCGCGTTGCGATCTTCACCCATCTGGCGGGCAAGGAAACGCGGAAGGTGGTGCAGCATGACCGGAGGTACCGGCGGCAGATTGATAAGCCCTGCATACCGATCGAGCAGCCACGTTGAAAACGCAGTGTCTACCAGTGCCTGCAAGCTCTTAGCTTCTTTGTTCATGTCTCCGGAAAAAGTGTCTGATTGTTCGGCCAGCAGTAGAACTAGCTCCGCCCATCGCCGGGCGAAATGGATCCAGTCCGTATACCTCGCTTTTTCGTCGGGAATCGATGTTTGCAAGCTCTCAATGAGCTTGCTCAGGCGGCGAGATCCCTCTTCTATTGCGGCGCTCCGAATGCCAATGCGGGCCCAGCTAGTGGACAGAATGTTTGCATGTTCGTTGGGAACAGCGTGCATAAGACCCTCGACGAACAGGCTGCTAACGTAAGATCTGATGTCGTCGTGATCAAAGGGCAGGTCGACGGGCTCCTTAATAGCTAGTTTGCGGTGGTTCGCGTTTTCAGAACTAGCAGCTCCGCTGTTCAGCGCCAGATGATCAAGAAAAATCGGCCAGCGCTCTTGGAGAAATGTGAAGAAAGCTTCGCGATCAGAAACAATTTGCTCAAGCGGCCACACTTCAAACAGGTTGCTTTGACGCAGTAATTGGATGAATCGTTCGTCGAGGATCGCCGGAATCGTCCGCCCACGATAATGGCGGCGCAGGAGTACGCGTAGGAGGTCCGACGGTTGCTTGATCAACTCTGGGGCAACCTCAAAGACGTGCCGGAGGACGAATTCCTTGGTGGCATTGTCTCCCAGTTGACCGGGTGCATGCAGCCTCTGAGCTTCGTACAACGTACCAAGATCTCCTTTGTCCAGCGCACTCACAACCGGGTAGCTGAGATTCGGGAAGATGTCAGCGAGATTAAAGGAGAGCCTGCGACCGGCAAGAAGGAGATCGTACGGCAACCCACTGAGCTCGCTGGATTGGGATCGCAATAATACCACCAGGTCAGTTTGCTCGCCCCGGTCCCAGCGGGCGCGGAACCGTGACTCGTATGCATAGCGGAATGATATGTGGTCTTCAAACGGGATCATTTCGAACCCTCGCCTACGGACTGCTTCCAGAATCCCTTCTTCGAGTAGGAGTCCGTCCGAGTCGGCCACAATGGTAAGCCTTGCGACATTTGGGATGAATTCGTTCAATATCTGATCACGCCAGCTACTCATAACCACCGCCATCCACCCTGATCACAACCAATGGCACCATCTCGGGACATGCATGGGCCTTCAAGTTAACCTGCTCATGGAAGGTTCGCTCCTCGTCCCCGAGTAGGTTCATTCGATAGCCACGGACCTCGGGCAGACCAATTCGCCGGATAATCTTGCGACGGGCAGCAAATGCGTAGTCGGCTTTCTCTCGCTCGCGTGCGATGCGGGCGTGGTGTTCTTGAACTAGCGCGTCATAGATCGGCTTCCCGTGCTCCGCTGCAGCGCTCTGAAGGTGTGCGAAGGCGGTTTGGGAGATGCTATTGTCCGGAGTCGACCGAACCGCCGTGCTTGCGACGAGGAGCTGGTCCCACACATGTCTGGCTGTCGGCATTAGGACGGTGCCGTTGTCGGCGAGGAACAGGGGCATGATCCTGCGGCGGTTCCATTCCATACTGGCAATCGCGATTCGCCATAAAGACCAGATGCCGCGGACTTCTTCGGAGAGACCTGGTATCGAAACGACGGGAACCGGCTGCCCTGGAGCAAAGCGGGGAAGGCGCATCGCCAGACCGCGGATCTTTGGCTCTTCCAACGTAAGGTGCCGGGCGGCCGGAATCTTCTCCGCTTCCTTAGCTGTGAAAACCACGTTCTCATAACTCTCGCCGTCGGGCCACGTCAGGTTCCAGCTCTCGTTTCCCTTTTCAGCCCGACCGCCATTCGCCCTCATATAGCTAACCGTCATGCGCTCAATCCAATGAGGCAAGGGATGAGCCAGAAGCCTCTGAGCTTGACCTGGCTCCAAGTCGTCGGTCGCGCCGAGGACGGATGAGCTCGTGCGCGCCTCTCGTGCTTGCTCCTCCAATTTGGCCGTCACATTCTCGACCGAGTCTTCCACCCTTTCAGGGTTGAGGATCGCCTCCACGTACATTTCATCGAACATGTGGCTGGCTTGGGCTGAGTCGAGGACGTCGCCGGTCTTGTCGATACCGAACTCCTGAAAAATAACAGCGAGCTTCTGCTCCAATACCTCACGGACACGATGTTCCACTGAGTCCTCGAAGACAAAATTGATCGCACGAACAGCTTGCGTCTGACCAATGCGATCAACCCTACCGATTCGCTGTTCAAGACGCATTGGATTCCAGGGGATGTCGTAGTTAATTACTACGTGGCAGAACTGAAGGTTCAAGCCCTCCCCTCCTGCATCCGTGGAGATGAGGATACGGACATCCTTGGCAAAAGCTTCTTGAACTCCTCTTCGGGCTTCCATGTCCATTGAGCCGTTCAAACAGACAACGGAAAAGCCTCGCTCCGTCAGAAATTGCTGCAACATGTCCTGCGTGGGCACGAACTCCGTGAACACGAGAGCCTTGAGTTCCGGGGCACTCTCTTCGGACTGAAGCCGGTAAAGCCAGTCAAGCAGTGCCTCGGCTTTTGCATCTGGACCGCTCTGCTCGCAACGGACTGCCGCTTCTAAAAGCAGCTTCACCTCGGCACGCTCGTTCTTAAGTGCCTTGAGGCGAGTGCGAAGCAGTACCTCGATCTGCTCTTGCCCGTCGAGGTCCGCCCACTCTTCCTCCGAAGTCGACGGAAACAGTGTCAGTTGCTCCTGTGGTGCGGCGAGCGCGTCAAGGCGCCTTTCCAAGGTGGTCCGAATGGCGCTGGTGCTGGAGACCACCAAGCGCTGCATGAGGATCATCAGAAAGCCAATGTAGCTCCTCTTTTCGCGCATGGCCTGGTTGTAACCATCGCGAACGTATCCCGTCACAGCCTCATAGAGCAGCTGTTGCTTGCCGTGCCGTTCTTCCCAGCGGACAGGAATGAGTTGCGTTCGTCTAGGCTTGAAAAGCGGCTTGCCCTCGGCATCGATGGCCCGACGTTTTTCGGTGCGGATCACATACGGCTGCACCCGTTCGCGTGTCACGCTGCTGATATCTGGAAACTCTTGAGCATCGATTAGCGATATCAGCCGATGAAACGCATCTGTCTTGCCTTGGTGTGGTGTCGCCGAAAGCAGCAGGAAATATGGCGCGGCTTCAGCAAGTCCCCGCCCAAGTTTGAATCGCGCCACCTGGTCCGTGCTACCGCCTAAGCGATGCGCTTCGTCCACGATAACGAGGTCCCAGCCGGCGGAGATCAAATCCTCAAACCGCTCGCGGTTGTGCTCGCTAACCTGCGCCGCGGACCATCCGCGCCGCTTATCCAAGGGCTTGACCGAATCAATAGGCACGACCACCTGTGAGAACAACTGCCACGAGTTTGAGGGGAGAGCATCGTGATCGCGATTCTCCCGCTCTCCGTTTTCCGAATTTGTTCGTGGTGCTATCCGCTTCAGTGTCTTCAGGTCTTCGGGCAACACAAGTTGGAAAGTTTCCCCGAAGTGGAAGCGCATTTCACTGACCCACTGACTCACGAGCCCCTTCGGGGCGATGATCAGGGTTTTCTTTACCAGCCCGCGAAGTTTCAGCTCACGCATGATGAGGCCTGCTTCAATCGTCTTGCCCAAGCCGACTTCATCCGCCAACAGGTAGCGCACGCGATCGTTTGCGATGGCGCGGGACAACGCACGAAGCTGGTGGGGAAGCGGAATCACCGTGGACTCGATGGGTGCGAGCAATACGTCTTGGGTCAGGGCGTCAGCGACGCGGGCGGCGGCAGTGACATAAGCAATTGCGTCCGGAGAACAAATGCCGGCATCTTCCAAGGACTTTAGCCTGGAAGCCGGCACGCGCACCACGGAGTCACGGCCTGGTAGCCAAACCCGGCACGTGGTCTCACCCCAGAGCGTCTGAGATTCAATGACCTGACAGAGCTGGGAATGGTCAGGACTGTAATACCAGCTACTTGCATCTATCCGCATTGCGCCCAAGTCCTCTATCCAACAGCTTCATTCTTTTGGCTCAGTCCGCGGCTTCATTTTCTGGCGACTCATGGTCTCGATGAGCCCTGCCGCCTTCATTACGCACTCCAGACTCATGGCGGGGACGTTCTGCTCATTCTCAACGTAGCCAGAGAGGTACTGCTCAGACGGATTGTCGATGTTAGCCCGAGAGCATACCAGGTACGCCACTGATTCTGCTTCAAACTCCACCATATTGATGTTCCCGCCGCGCCGGTCCGGCCACCACTTGTCATTCGGCGTGCCAAGGTGGCCGCAGTAAAGATGCGCCAGCTCATGGACGATGGTGGCGTACTGCGCCTCACGGCTCAGCTTGCCGTTTACCAGCAGGTCGTAGCGCACCGGAATCTCCACGAAGATCGGTTTTCGATGCTGATCCATCCCTGTCTGGAATTTCTGTGATCCTCTCGCGTCCTTGGCGACATGGCGGATTGAACCTGCAGACTGTGAACCTTCTTGTGACTTTGTAATCCGGAGGCCGTCACGTTTGGCGTTCTCCATGACCCGTTCGAGTTCGTTTCCAATGTGTCCCTTTCTAACCTCGAAGGGCTTTTCGACTTCCGGCGGAAGCGGGGGAGCATCTTCCGTCGGTTCAGTATCGCTTACGTCAAACACGAACATCACTGGCCCCATCGGCTGCAAAATCACCAGAGGTCGGGCGCCAGCTTTTATTCGCCTCCCATAATCACGAAGCCACCGGTGCGGCGAAGCGACAAATCTGGCTCCTGGCATTTGCGCATGAACCAGCATGGCGTTGAACGGGGAGTAGAGCTGGAAACGCGCGACGAACTGCAGCAACTCGTGGTACGACTTACAGGTTTTGTACTGACAGGTCAGAGTAAACAGTTCGTCCAACGCGCGCTTGGCAGCATCCATCTCCCAAACGGCAGCCGGGGCGTCCTTGGGTTGTGAGGCAGCTAGTTCGTCGTCAAAGAGAGACAGCTCATTGTTTTCAGTCGAACTCATGTCTCTTTCCCATTGCGCGTGATTCAGTTGTTACTGATCCTTGCCATCGATGGCTAGTTCGTCCGGAGCCTCGACGACCTTGTCTTCGGTCACAACCTCGGCGACAGGTTCCGCCACTGCAGCCGCGGGGGCATTTTCGTCCTCTGCCACCTCAGTTGCTTTCTCGTCCTCAGCTTCTATCGTTTTCTCTTCCTCGACCGCGACAGTCACCTTCACGGCCAGAGCAATGTCGATCCCTGGGAATGCTGACTGTTGCTGCTCAAGCAATACCTCCAACTGACCCCGGAAGGCGGCACCCACCTCTGACTCATCTTCGGACCAGTCGGGAAGAAGGTCCTTCTTCAATAGACGGTTAACAACCTGTTCAAATGTCTGCGGAATCTCAGATGGCGACCGGTGTGCCAGTTCTCGTGCCACATCAATTAGGTACAGGGAATCGTCAGGATTGTCGTTGCTGCATTCTTGCAGAAACAGCTCACTCTCTTCCAGGAGTGTTATCAACATCGGTCCTGTCCAAGTGGCGACATTATCAAGTAACTCCCGGTACCCCGAGCCCATGACAAATCTCTCGATGATTGTCTTTATGATCACCTGCATCGACTCAGACCGCTCGTCACAGAGCCGACTACCGGCCAGACGGCCAATTGCAACAAGCGCTTGGCTTGAGGTTGCTTCGTCCAGCAACATCTCTTTGAGTTGCCTCATCAAGTCCGCACGGTGCTTCTGAAGAAACCCATCCTCGGTAGCAAGATGTCGCGACATGATTCCCCACTTCTGACGCAGCAGCTCCGTGTCGGCTTCTTCAAGTCCGTCAGCCGTGCAGATTACCGCCCAGGAATGAACGTGTTCTGGTGTGATTTTCATGACGGACAAAGTGGTCAGCCGTGCCCTCGCTTGGGCACGTTTCTGTGCATCCCAAAACTTCTCTACCCGGTGGTCTATGCCGACAAGAACGGAAAAGAAATCAGCGGACTTTGCTTCGAACCCCTGAAAGCCTCCAGCAATTCGACGTGCAGTTGCATCGTCGGAGAGCGAGAGCAGAACACGAAAGAAACTGAGTGCGTTCTTTTCCCATATCTCGGAATGTGGCCCAGGTCTTAGTTGAGCCGCAAGACTGGCGAACTGAGGCCAAGATCGCTGGGGCACCTTCAGCGCAATGTCGCGACAATAATCGCTGGCTTTGTTTTCGTTTGGGAGGAGGTGGCGATCATCGAATTGCACCGTGACCACGTCCTGAACAAAAGCTATCCCGTGGTAGCCCGTTCGACTCAATACGCTGTGAATACAGATATGGAAAATATGTCTGACCGCCTCCGCCGAGGGAAGCACACCCGTTGGATGCGCGCACTTCGAGCGGACATCACGAGCGAAACGAAGCGAACGATCTTCAAAATCATCAATGAGTTCGCACTTGCGAGCCCAGGCAATTAACTTTTCTTCG
>CAILAZ010000282.1 GCA_903832295.1 uncultured Acidobacteriota bacterium | reverse complement strand
TCAACTGGAAATCATTTCCAGTGCCGAAGAAGGGCGGCTGGCCCTGGTTGGATGCATGCCCCTGCTCGACCCTGCCCTGCCCTACGCCCTGGTGTTCGACATCGGCGGCGGGTCCACCGAAATCATGTGGCTGGAAATGGTTGGAACAGGGGGCACCCCCCGATTGATCGATCAGATTTCGGTCCGTCACGGCGTGGTCAGTCTGGCCGAACAGTTCGGGTGCGACCAGATCAGCCGGGATACCTATCAAGCGATGGTCGATACCGTGATCGAAGCCTTGGACCCGTTCGAAGATCGCAACCAGATTCGCGCCGCGATCGCCGACGAGGCGGTTCAACTCCTGGGAACCTCGGGCACCGTCACCACCCTGGCCGGACTCAATCTTGGGTTGGAACGCTACCAGCGCACCCTGATCGACGGCAGCCATCTCACGATCGAGGGTTCTATCAATGAGATGGTGAAGACTGTGAAGGCCGCCGAAGAAGAGGCCAAGGAAGCTGCCAAAGCTGCAGTCGCAGCAGCGAAGAAGAAGTCCGGCCAGGCCACAACTGGCGGCAAGCCATCGACGCCTGTGACAGCGCCGGCAGAGGAAAAGAAGCCCGAGCTCGCTGCACCGCCGAGCCTCTTCGACGCCTCTCCTGCAGAGGAGAACCAGACGGAAACAGAAGAAGATGATTCGTGCGCCGAAGCCGCCTCTATGCCTGCGGCGCCGTCGCTCGAAGTGGGTGCAGCCTAGTAATTGAGCGCCCACGTGTCCTTCCTGGCCATACAGCCCACAAACATTCCAGTTCGCTGTCACCTCTTCATCGAGGAGCAGCTTAGGAGAGATCTATTTCTATGCCCATTGAAGTCGCGCAAATGGAAAGACAGTTCGCCTTCGGAGGCCGAATAATCCCAGATCCTAATTCGGAGCTCACGCCGGAAGCCGTCCGCGAGTTCCTGACCTTCCAGTATCCGGAGATGTCGACGGCCACCATCGTTGGACCCGAGACAACCGGCCGCTATCTCCGCTACACCATTCAGCGATCCATCGGAAGCAAAGGCTAAGCCAATGCGCCCCCGATTGGCGCCCAGAAATGAGCGTCTGCGCAGCCGTCAGCCGCTCTGCGATGCGCTACGCGCAAAGCAGGGCGGTCTCAACGAGAACGCGGAGAGTCGTGCTTTCGCGAGGTTCTGCAAATGCGCAACAAGTCAGAAGCTGTCCAAGGGGGTCATGACAGCCGTCGTTCGAAATCAACGGCGGACCTCAAGAATGCTGCCGCCACCGCCAGAGTTCCTTCTGCCACTCGCGTAGGGCTGCTCGCCCCCGGCGGCCCTGCCTCGCTTCCCGTGTTGGACGAGGTTCCTAGCCAATACAGTTTCTATACCGGGAAAAACCTCCTCTTTAGCCTCTGCGAGAACCTGGTGGCGGAAGGGCTGGCAACGATCCGAAGTTGGGAGAAGAGCAAAGCCAATCCACTTGCCTTCGTCGACGAATCCCTGCGGCGCTGGTGCTTTCTGCATGGCCTATCACGGATCGAGGAAGAGTTCAGCGACTTCTCAGTTGCGATCCGGGGCGCGGAAGACCGAAAGTTCCACATATCGGTGCAGCACTGGCACCTTGGCCAGCTCGCCTGCCGGGCTCCACTCACCGCGCTCGAAGCGCAGGCGACGGGCCTTGGCGCGGCGTTTTATCAACTCCTTGCCTACACGCTGGTTCGTTCACTTGGATCATGGGATCTCGACGATGCGGCGGTCAGCGTGGAACAGATGAAGGAGTGGGCCAGTGAATCTCGTGAGGTGGAGGGCGGGGCAGAGGATGAGTTCGAGATCCCTGACCTCGACGGTTGTACTCCAGCGTTCATTGCAGAAGCGCGCACGAAGCACGTTTCGATCCGGCACAGCCTGCGTATTCTCCGTGCGCACGCCGGCGGCCGGTTTGGAGTGTGGATCAGATCGCTTCTCCGCATGTATGCGCTGAGCCGCATTCCCATCGATAAACGCCTCAAGCAAGATCCGGAGGAGGAGGGATACGACTACTTGCAACCCGTTCCCGCCATGGTTCTGTCGTTTGACGAACAGGACGCCATTGTCGCCACGGTGAACGAAGAGCTTGAGAACTGGAGCCAGTGCTCTTCGCCGCCCGTGGTGGACTTGACGGTTGATTCCTCCCAGCCTCAGGAGATGCGCGAGGCGTGGAGAATTCTCAGGATCAACTTTGAGATCGCGTTGGAGGTGGCCAGCCTCGCGGAGAAATGGAGACTGTGGGCCGAAGCGGAGGAGAAAAAGAATGAACACCGACATCGAAATCGGGGGCAACTCAGCGGTCGAGCTGCGTAAGGCCGTGATGATCTACACGGGAACCCAGGCGTACGTTACTGTGCACGATGTGTTGCGCGACGAGCAGGGAAGGCCTCATTATGGCCCGCCGGAAGCCCTCAGTGCAGACTTCGTGAAAAGCCTCTGTGAACTGTTGAACCAGAAAGCACTCCGTGAGATCGAGGTTCTGCCGAGCAATGTTCTGTGTCTCACGGATGACTTGGTCGCCTGGTGGTGCCCGGATGCCGTGCGCCCCATGTTCTTCCAATCGGCAACGGATCAAGAAGCGAACGCGCTGTCTGGCAAGAAGTTTCCGCACCCTGCCCTGGTGTTCGTCGCCACAGAGAGACACCTGTCGGTCCGAGCATTGCCCAGGAATGAAAGACCGACCAGCGGTACTCCGTTGATGAGCGCACCGTACTGGAATACCTACGAGGACGGCTCAGTCTGCACTGGCAGTATGCGGGTGCCAACCGCAGAGGTGTCGTCCTCAGTCACGGCTGAGTGGGAGCATGGATTCTTTGAGAGCGCATTCACCCATCCCTCTGGAGCCGTGCGGCTGACCTCATATAAAGGTGGCATCATCCCGATGTGGACGAGCGTTCTCGGCAGAGATGCTCTTCCGGATCAGTACCTGGTCACCGCACACGAAACACTCTTGCAGTTCATACGCCGCTGCCAGAAGTAGCGAAGGGAGCAGAGAATGCAAGCAGTTCATCACCTTCATCCTCGCCTGATGGGCAGCACCCGTCCGCTGCGTGTCCTGCTCGTTGGCGCGGGCGGGAGCGGGAGTGCGGTCTTGCTCCAACTCCCCTTCCTGGAGCAAGCCCTGCGCGCCTGGGGCCAACCCGGCCTCGCCGTCACTGTCATGGACCCAGATTGCGTGTCCGAGGTGAACGTCGTACGTCAGCCTTTCTCCCATGTCGATATTGGGTCGAACAAGGCCATGTGCCTGGTCGGCCGTATCAATATGTTCTGGGGCTTCGGCTGGAAGGCGATACCACAGGCCTTTGGGGAGGGGACGGCCACGGTGCCGGAGTGCGATCTGCTGATCAGTTGCGTTGATACCAGGAAGGCCCGCCATCAGATTGCCGAGTCGTTCAAGAAGTTCCGGGCGCCGGCATATCACCTCGACCTCGGCAACAACGCCTCCAGCGGGCAGTACGTTCTTGGCCAACCCAGGGATAGGACTATCCCAGCGCGCGCACAGGAGGAACGCCTGCCGACGGTCTTCGAGCGCTTTCCTGAGATAGCCGACATCTCGATAGGGGAAAGTGAGCTTCCAAGTTGTTCGACCGTGGAGGCGCTGGACCGGCAGGAGCCCTTCATCAATCAGACACTGGCCGTCAGCTCACTCGCCATGCTTGCTCGATTGCTGAGGTACGGGGAAATCTCATATCACGGCGGCTTCTACAACGCGCAGACCGGGCGCTTAGCTGCGCTGAATGTTGATCCAGTCCAATTTGTAAGGCTGCGGAGAGCTGCGAAGAAGCCGACAGCCAAAGGCGCGGCGCGCGGGAGAGGTGCGGCCGTATAGTTCGGCCTCCCCTGTCCTGGCTCAGCGTGAAATGGAGAAGCGACGTTCTCCGTTGGTGTAGGTTCCGCCCCTTCGGGGCGGGGATTTTTAAGGCATGTGGGTCTATCGTCCGATGATTTGTGCAAACCAATGGCACAGCGCGAGAACATCAG
>CAILAZ010000281.1 GCA_903832295.1 uncultured Acidobacteriota bacterium | reverse complement strand
GGCAACGCCTTCTGCGGCTAAGGCTGCGGAGCGCCCTTTGCAGGCGCTGCCCTATACCCCCAGCCTCGACGTGCCTTCGATGGACCGGACGGCGGACCCGTGTGTGGATTTCTACAAATACACCTGCGGCGGATGGATGAAGGCGAATCCAATTCCTCCGGACCAGGCCCGCTGGGATGTGTACTCCAAGCTGGCCAATGACAACCTGCAATTTCTATGGGGAATCCTCAGCGACCTCTCCAAGCCGGAGGCCTCACGCACTCCTGCGCAGCAGAAGATTGGCGATTATTTTGCCTCCTGCATGGATACCGGCGCGATTGAGAAGCGCGGCGTGGAGCCAATTGCTCCGGTGCTGAAGCAGATTGCGGAGATGAAGTCCAAGGCCGAGTTTGCCGGATGGCTGGCCAAACAACACGCCGGCGGCGCTCACAGCGGATTGCTCTTTGGCTTTGGTGCCGACCAGGATTTTGGCGACTCAACCCAGGAAATCGCTTTTGCAGCCGGTGGCGGCCTGAGCCTCCCCGACAGGGATTATTACCTGAAGACGGACGCCAAGACCGTGGAGCAGCGGCAGAAATATGTAGAGCATGTGGCAAAAATGCTGGTGCTGGCCGGGGAAAATGAATCCCAGGCAAAGGCCGATGCCGAGACGGTGATGCGCATGGAAACCGCGCTGGCCAAGGCCACGCTTTCGCGGGTGGACAAGCGCGATCCCTACAAGCTCTACCACAAGGTGACTCCGGACGAGCTGGCGAAACTGACGCCGAGCTTCGACTGGAAGGCCTACCTGGGAGGAGCAGGGCTTGGCGAAGTCAAGACGCTCAACGTTACCGAGCCGGAGTTCTTCAAGGCAATGGACGCGCAGATCTCGGGTGAGAGCCTGGAGAGCTGGAAGGTGTACTTCCGCTGGCACATAGTCAACGGCGCGGCGCAGTTCCTCTCCAAGTCATTCGTCGATGAAGATTTCGAATTCAACCGCAAGTACCTGCGCGGAATCGCTGAGCAGCGTCCGCGCTGGAAGCGCTGCGTGGGCGATGTGGACCGCCTGCTGGGAGAGGCGCTGGGACAGGAGTTCGTCCGCCGCACCTTTGCCGAAAAGACAAAGCAGGAGACGGTTCGCATGACCGAGCTGATCGAAAAGGCGATGGCCCAGGAGATCAACGGCCTCGACTGGATGAGCCCGGAGACGAAGAAGCAGGCGCTGGTGAAGCTCGGGGGAATCCGCAACAAGGTGGGCTACCCGGAGAAGTGGCGCGACTATAGCTCCGTGCAGATCAACGCCAAAGACTTCTTCGGAAACTACAAGAGCGCGGCATCGTTCGAGGTTCGGCGCGACCTGAACAAGATCGGCAAGCCGGTGGACAAGAACGAGTGGGGCATGACGCCGCCAACGGTGAACGCCTACTACAACCCGCAGATGAACGACATCAACTTCCCCGCCGGAGTCCTGCAGCCGCCGCTCTACGATCCCAAGATGGACGACGCGCCCAACTACGGCAACACCGGCTCCACCATTGGACACGAACTGACCCATGGCTTTGACGACGAAGGCCGCCAGTTTGACGCAGCCGGAAATCTCAAGGACTGGTGGACTCCCGAGGACGCCAAGAAGTTCGAGGAGAAGATCAACTGCGTGCGTGACCAGTTCGCCGGGTACGTGGTGGTGGACGACATCAAAATCAACAGCAAGCTGACCAGCGGCGAGGATGTCGCCGACCTGGGCGGAACGCTGCTGGCCTACATGGCGTGGCGTGAGGCGACCAAGGATCTGAAGCTGCAACCGGCGGATGGCTTTACGCCGGAGCAGCGCTTCTTCATCGGCTTTGCGCAATGGGCCTGTGAGAATGCGCGTCCTGAAGAGCTGCGGGCCAACGCCATCACCGACCCGCACTCGCCGGGAAAGTACCGCATCAACGGCATTGTCAGCGACCTGCCGGACTTCCAGCGGGCGTTTGGCTGCAAGGCCGGACAGCCGATGGTGCGCGCCGACGCCTGTAAGGTCTGGTAAGCGAGTTGCAACACGAGTTGAAGTAAATGCTACGGTAGAGGAATGCCTCTACCGTAGCATCAGTGCCTTCGCAGGCAGTCTTAAGCCATTCCACTTGACGGTCGGCGCGGGGGCGGGTATAAATCCAAAAAACCTAAAGCTGTTCGAATCACGGGCCTCGGCTGTTCAATCCCGCTAGCTGGAGATTAGACATGAAGAGAGGTTTTGCGGTCGCGGCTTTCGCGTTGTTGTGGTTTGCCACTCCCTTTTACGCTCAGGTACTTGGAGTTCCTTTTTGCTGGAACGACAGATCTGTTAATCCTCGCCCTAACGTGTGCTGCAATGCTCAGCTTCC
>CAILAZ010000280.1 GCA_903832295.1 uncultured Acidobacteriota bacterium | reverse complement strand
GACAAGACTCCGCGCTTCTCGGTGGAGGAGCGGGTGGAGATGCGGCGTGAGGGCACCTGCCACGGGGAGAACGTCCGCGTCGAGTCATTTGACGGCCTGTTGGTGGACTACGCCAAAGCCCGCAGTGCGCAAGCTGTCCTGCGGGGCATACGCGCCGTCAGCGACTACGAGTATGAACTCCAGATGGCATGGATGAATCGCAAGCTCGACTCCAGCCTGGAGACAGTTTTTATGATGCCCGCCGGGGCGTATTCCTATCTGAGCTCGCGCCTGGTGCGCGAAATCGCCTCGCTCGGAGGTGCTCTGGGAGGCTTGATCCCCGCCTCGGTGGAAATTCGCCTTCGCGCCCGTCTTGGAGTCGATGCACAGGCTCCCCGGTAAATTCTGCTGCCCCGGAATGTTCGAACGCCGGAGTCCATTTACACCGCACACGGAAAGGAATCTCAGTGTCAGCAACCGCAGGAGCTACTGCCTTCACAGCGCGTATTGGCCGCATCGAAATCTCGGCCACCATGGCAATCAACAACGAGGCAACCACGCTGCGTTCGCAGGGTGTTGATCTCGTCGATTTCGGCGCGGGCGAACCGCACTTCGCCACCCCCGAACACATCAAGCAGGCTGGCATCGAAGCCATCCAGAAGAACTTTACCAAGTACACGGCGGTGGCCGGAATCAAGGAACTGCGCGAAGCGGTGACCGCGCGCCATAAGCAGGACTTCGGCTCCAACTACAGCTTCGAGGAGAGCATTGTCACCACCGGCGGCAAGAGTGCGCTCTTCAACGCCTTCCAGGTGATCATCGATCACGGCGACGAGGTCATTATCCCGGTGCCCTACTGGGTCTCATTCAAAGACATGGTGGAGTTCTGCGGCGGCAAGTGCGCCTTTGTAGCCACGCGCGCAGACGAGGGCTTCCGCTTGACGGCCGCGATGGTCGAGAAGGCGCTCACGCCGCGCACCAAGATCATTCTGCTCAACTCGCCCAACAATCCCTCCGGCGCCGTGGTTTCGCCAGAGGACCTGACCGCCATTGTCAAACTCGCAGCATCGCGCGGAATTTACGTGATGAGCGACGAGTGCTACGTGTACCTGGATTACACCGGCCGCCCGTTCTCGCTCGGCTCGCTCACCGAGTACAAGGATTCGCTGCTTCTGATGGGCTCGCTCTCAAAGACATACTCGATGACCGGATGGCGCCTCGGCTTTGCGCTTGCGCCCAAGGCTGTCATCGGGCAACTCCAGAAGCTCCAGAGCCAGTCCACCTCCAACCCGACCTCTATCGTGCAGAAGGCCGGACTGGTCGCGCTCACCGCCTCGCAGCAGTGCGTGGCAGATATGCGTGCCGAGTACATCCAGCTTCGCGAGCGCATCGTCAGCGGATTGCGTACCATTCCCGGCGTCAAGTGCAATATGCCCGAGGGAGCGTTCTACGCCTTCCCGGACGTCAGCGAAATTGCAGCGCGCGCCGGCATCAACACCACGGAGCTTACCTCGCGCCTGCTGCGGGACGGGCACGTTGTCGGAGTTCCTGGCGAAGCGTTCGGACTGCCGGGCCACATTCGCTTCTCCTATGCCACTTCAGCGTCAGAGATTGACCGCGGGCTGGAGCGTGTCCGCGGCTTCTTTGCTTCGCTGTAGTTTCCCGCTGGGGAGTGGGACGCTGTCCGGCATCTCATTCCCCTGCACTCCCATCAAAACTGTCTTTGCGCTACTCTGTGACAGAGGCGCTTGAGCGATGCCGGCACTGTATCCATTTCTGATTGTTCCCGAATTTCATGAACGAGTATGGGGAACACGCGATCTGCGTCCGTACTACACCCACGTTGTGGAAGGCGAACCAGTAGGAGAAGTCTGGCTTACCGGAGACACCTGCGCGGTTGCGAGCGGCCCTCTTGTTGGAAAGACGCTGGCCGAACTGGCGCAGGAATATGGCGCGGAGTTTACCGGCCAAGCTTCGTTGCAGCCCGACCGTTTTCCCTTGCTTGTCAAATTCCTGTTTCCCCGTCAGAAGCTGAGTATTCAGGTTCATCCCGACGATCAATTCGCTCAACAGACCGGGGAACCGTGGGGAAAGACAGAGTGCTGGTATGTGGCTCGCGCCGTGGAAGGCGCTCAAATTGGATTAGGTCTGCGGCCGGGCATCAATCGCGAAATGTTCCGTATGGCGATTGAGTCAAACCAGGCCGAACACATGCTGAACTGGCTCGACGTGCACGCCGGAGAAATGTACTACGTGGACGCGGGCACGGTTCATGCCGTGGGACCGAACTCCATTCTGATTGAAACTCAACAGAGTTCGGATACCACCTATCGTCTCTACGACTACGGCCGCGGCCGAGAACTTCACCTGAACCTTGGCCTGGCCGCCATCCACGAACAAACCCACGCCGGTCTTGCCGAGTCGCGCGAAGTGGATGGACACCAGGAACTGCTCGCCTCGCCGCGATTCATCGTGGAGAAATACAAAGTTGAGAGCCCGGCGATTCTGCACACCGAGTCGGGCAAGAGTTCCGTCGAGGTGATGGTCTGCGTGGATGGCGGAGCGGTGGTGGAGTGCGCCGGAGCGCAACCCTTGCCAATCATGCGTGGAGAGGCCGTGGTGATTCCCGCTTCGTCGCCCGCCGTTACGCTGCGTCCCCAGTGGGGGGCGGAGGTTCTCCGCATGCGATTGCCATCGAAAGAAGTGACGGAGCCCCGTACAAGTCTGCATACTAGTAGCGCAACCAAGCATGTTTAGCCGAGGTGCTGTTTTGGCGAAGACTCGTAAGCCGGAGTTTTACCCAATCATCCTTGCCGGGGGCCGTGGCACCCGCTTCTGGCCTCTCAGCCGCAAGACATTTGCCAAGCAACTGCTGCCGCTCAACTCCGAGCAGTCCATGATCCAGGAGACAGTGGCGCGGTTGCTGCCAACGGCGCCAGCAGAGAATTTCTGGGTCATCACGAATGGCGACCTGAAGAAGAACATCGCGCGACAGCTCAAGTCTGTGCCCGGCAAACAGATTGTTGCCGAACCGCTGGGGCGCAACACCGCGCCGGCAATCGGACTGGCGGCGTTTATTCTCCATCGCCGCAACCCCAACGCGGTGCTCGGACTGTTTCCGTCCGACCAGGTGATTGTGAAAGAGAAGCAGTTTCGCAAGGACTTGCAGACGGGCATTGCACTGGCCGCGGCCGGAGAGAACATCGTGGTGATGGGCGTGAAGCCGACACGCGCCGAAACCGGCTACGGCTACGTGGAGGCCGGATCGATTCACCACGGCGCAGTGCTGCAGGTTCGCTGCTTCCGCGAAAAACCGGCGAAGCAACTGGCGGAGCAGTACGTGAAGGCGGGCAACTACTACTGGAACAGCGGCATGTTTCTGTGGTCGGCGGCGACGCTGGTGAACGCGCTGCGCCAGTATCTGCCGCAGACGGCGGTGGTGCTGGAAAAGATTGCGGCCACGTGGGGAACGCGCAAGTTCGACGAGACCCTGCGCAAGCTGTATCCCAAGTGCGAAGACAAGAGCGTGGACTACGGCATCCTGGAGCCGCGCTCGGCGCTGGGAGAAGGCGCTTCCAATATATTCTGCATTCCCGCCGAATGGGGATGGAACGACCTGGGCTCGTGGGCGGCACACTTTGAACATCGCCTGAGCCAGGGAAAACAGAAGGACAACGTCATCGCATCCTCCGGGAGTTTTGTCCTAGATGCGCACGGCAACTACCTGCATGCCCCGGAGAAGTTCATTGCCGTGGTTGGCGTCCGCGGCCTTGTGGTTGTGGATTCTGGGGACGCCCTGCTGATTACGACCATCGAGCGTTCGCAGGACGTAGGCAAGATCGTGAAGTATCTCGATCAGCAGAAAGATTCAAAGCTCATTTAACTCTGAAGGAATCTTAACAATGCCCCAGCAGATCAAGTTTGGCACGGACGGATGGCGCGCGGTGATTGCCGATGACTATACGTTTGAAAATGTCCGCCGCGCCGCGCACGCAATCGCCAATTACGTTCACCAGGATGAAGACCCGTCGCGGGGAATCCTGGTTGCTTATGACACGCGCTTCGGTTCGCGGCGCTTTGCAGAAATAACGGCCGAGGCGATTGCGAGCAGCGGCATCCGGGTGCAGCTTGCACGCGAAATCACGCCGACGCCCGCACTCAGCTACATGGTGAAGAAGCTCGGTGCCGCAGGCGGCGTGATGATCACCTCGAGCCACAATCCATGGGACTGGAACGGGGTGAAGTTCAAGGCCAGCTACGGCGGTTCGGCATCGCCTGCGATCATCAAGAAGATTGAAACACTGATTGATGCGCCACACGTCGAGGGCAAGGGTGGCAGCGTGGTGGAAGCGGACTTCAAGACCGACTACATTGCCGCCGTGAAGGCGTTTGTCGATCTGAAGATGATTGCGAGGGGCGGGCATAAATTTGCTGTGGATGTGATGTACGGCGCGGGGCGAGGAATCATTTCGGACGTGTTCAAGGAACTCGGGGTTGATCACCTGGAGATTCACGGCGAGATTGATCCGTTGTTTGGCGGAATCAATCCCGAGCCGATTCTGCCGCATCTGCGCGGATTGCAGGAGGCGGTGGTTGCCAACCATTGCGACGCGGGACTTGCTACCGATGGCGACGCAGACCGCATCGGCGCTGTTTCAGAAGACGGCCGACTGGTGGATGCGCACAAGTGCTACGCCGTTCTGTTGGAGTGGCTGCTGAAGCGCAAGCAGTGGCCGGGCGCGATCACGCGCGCATTCAACACGACGAAGATGCTGGACCGGATTGCGAAGGCATACGGACGCGAGTTGATCGAGCACGGCATCGGCTTCAAGTACGTGGCTGACATTGTGCTGAGCGGCAAATTGGTTTTGATCGGCGGCGAGGAGTCTGGCGGCATCGGGCTGCCACGCTTTTTGCCGGAGCGCGATGGCACGCTGAATGCGCTGCTGCTGGCAAACGTGATGGCCGAAGAAGGCGAGACGATGGGGCAACTGGTAGAGGACCTGCAGGAGAAATACGGCCGCCACTGCTACGGACGGCGCGACCTGCGGCTGACCGAAGAGGTGAAGCAGAGCGCGCTGCGCCGTGCTGCCGCAAAGCCAGTGACGATGGGGAAATACAAAGTGCAGCGCATGGAAGACCTGGACGGCTTCAAGTTCTTTCTGGATGCGCCGACCGAGGGCAACGGAGCCGAGGCGTGGGTGCTGGTGCGCGGCTCCGGAACCGAACCGCTGCTGCGTGTTTATAGCGAAGCAGCATCGCAGGAGACAGTGGACGAGATACTGGAAGCCACGCTCGACTTTGTGTATGAGCGCGCCACCAGCGCCTAATCTGCATGAAGCGAAACGCGCCCCGGAGGTTCATGCCGGGGCGTTTTACTTTTCGCGAATGGACCACTTGAGGCTGAACACTTTCTTCACCTCGGAACCTCCGACCCGCGCTCGAAGTGAGACGGGGCGCACTGCAATCAAAAACCCTGCGGCATGGGACACAGCATGGTTGGCCACGAGAAGTATCCGCTCACCTGCCCGAGATGCTGCAGGGATGCTGTGGCTGCGTCGATTTCAGCGGCGCGGTTTGGCCGTACTTCCTTGAAGCCTTCGCGCGCCATCTCGGCCGCGGGGTTCACCCATCCGACCGCTCTGACCTTGCGTTCGATCCAGGTGACGGCCTGCACCTGGAATCCAGTTGCCAGGGTCAACGTTACCAGCACTACATCTGCTTCGTTTAACCACAACGCCCTTACAGGAATGAACATTTTCTTTTCCATCCTCGCTTTCATTTTGACTTCCAAAACGAATTCAACTTTCCGCGCGAGGCCGAATTGGAAAGGCGACCGCGGGTGCATGGAGCCCGGATTTGTTATTCTCAAAGAGTGAATAAGATGGTTTTCTCCAACCTGGTGCACAGGCCACTGCGCACGCTGATCAGCGTGTTTGCGATTTCGATTGAAGTGACGCTGATCCTGCTGATTGTGGGACTGTGCATGAGCATGCTCAACGACAACGCCGACCGTCAAAAGGGAATTGGGTTTGACGTGATGGTGTCGCCGCCGGGCTCGAGTTTCTTCACTGGAATCACGGGCGCGCCGGTTTCGATCAAGGTGGCGGACAAGTTGCGGGGGATTCCGCATGTGACGGCAGTGGCTCCGATTGTGACGCACTTCATCACGACGAAGCGGCTGGAAATTATTGCCGGCATCGACCTGGATTCGAAGTCGCCGAACAACTTTGACAAGATGGGGCGGCCGTTCCGCTACCTTGCGGGCGGCGGCTTCCAGGGCCCGTACGACATGATTGTGGACGACCTGTTTGCGCAGCAGAACCACACCAAGGTCGGCGACCACTACGACATGCTGAACCAGAGTTTCCGCATCAGCGGAATCGTGGAGCACGGCAAGGGCGCGCGGCGCTACGTGCCGATTGGAACGCTGCAGGACCTGCTCGGTTCCGAGGGCAAGGTGAGCATGTTTTATGTGAAGACGGACACGCCGGAGAACGCCGAAACGGTGGTGGCCGAAGTGAAGCAGATTCCGGGGATGGACCAGTATGTGGCGCGCTCGCTGGCAGAGTATGCGTCGCTGATGACGGTGGCGAATATGCCGGGGTTGGGACCGTTCATCGACATCGTGATCGGCATCTCGGTGATCATCGGTTTCATCGTGATTTTCCAGTCGATGTACACGGCGGTGATGGAACGCACGAGAGAGATTGGAATACTGAAATCACTGGGCGCGACGCAGTTTTATATTGTGAATGTAGTGCTGCGGGAGTCGCTGATATTGGCGATTGCGGGAGTGCTGCTGGGGTTGGTGTTTACGGCGCTGGGAAGCGCGGCGATCAACTACAGGTTCCCGCTGAACCGGGTGATGTGGGACAACCACTGGGTGGTGAAGTCGGCGCTGATTGCGGTGACGGGCGCGCTGCTGGGCGGGCTGTATCCGGCGCTGAAGGCGGCACGGAAAGACGCGATTGAGGCGCTGGCGTACGAATAGGCCAAGGCGCGGAACCCATGATGAACACTGCCCCGGAGATGATCCGGGGCAGTGTTGCGTTACGTCGATTGTCAAGTACGGACTCGCCCGCAGTCAGTGTTTATGCAGGGGAGACACTTGTTACGACTGTGTCCCTCTATATTCAGAATATCAAGTTGGAGGGGGTGATCCCCTCACCTGGGGCTGAAGTTTATTCGCTTTGGAATGAATGGGTTGCGGGGAAATTTTGAATTTGGGGGGTTGACAGGAATTGCGAGGATTCCCGCGATTGTGCATTTTTGCCCCAGAGATGGTGCAAAAGCGGGGAAAGGATTGGCGATGTGGGTAATCGTTGAAAAGGGTGTGTTGACGGATTCGGGCAATGGTTGAGGGTGGTCTGGAACGATTTACGTTTGATGTATCCAAAAACGAAAGGGTGGATGGCGGGGTGGGCAATGGTGGGCGAGGCGGTGATTTTGCACAGGGAGAGGTGGTTGGGCCGGAATGGGAATTCCGCAGATTTTTTGGGGGAGAGGTGAGGGGATTTGAGGAGCAGACTAGCGGTATCGGTGTGCTTTTGTCCCAACGATTCCTGACGATTTCGCGATCTTGCGGACTTCGCAGCGGCACTTGACCTTTCTTCCAGGATGTCGTTTCATTCGATTCTGCGATGTTCGCTCAAGGCAAATCCGGTGGTGGCTGGCTGCGCAGATCGGCGTTGCTGCTTTCGTTCGGCCTGCATGTAGCGGCCGTCGCCCTGCTATTGCATCGTCCGGAGAGCGGAATGCTGACAGGCGCGGCCTCGCTGCGCGGCAACGGCGGACGGGGAGCAGCGCTGACCACCATCTACCTGCCGGGTGAGAGTATTGCGGCGACTCCCAAGAAGGTGGAACAGGAGCGGCAGGCGCGCAAGAGCTTTGCAAAACTGGCTGCGAAGATTGCGCCTCCGGTGGTGGAGAGCAAGGCGCAGCCTCCTACCACGGACCAATCGCTCAGCCCGGGGATGCCCGGATACATTCTGGGTTCGCTCTCCAGCGGATTCGTCAACGAGCACGATGTGCGCATTGCCCTGACGCGTGTAGCGCCGGAGCCTCCCATTGTCAGGGCCAAGCTGCCGGAGTGGGTTCGCGGCGACGTTATAGTCGAGATCACAATCGATGAGCGCGGCAACGTGGTGGAGACGCGCGTACTGCAGACCGTGGGCTACGGACTGGACGCAGTGGTGGTTGACACGCTGCGGCAGTGGCAGTTCATCCCGGCCAAGGTGGACGGCGTTGCAGTTGCCTCCCGGCAGGACGTCCACTTTCATTTCCCCAGCTAGAAGATTGATGAAGAGCTCGAGTCGGCAGGCTATTCCCCCATGTCGGGGTGCTGGTGACTGCGGGGGAGACGCACTATTCCACGATGGGGCGCTGGCGACCGCGGGAGGGTGGGGCACGGCGGGTGAACGCTCAGGGAGATGCGGGAATCGATTGGTGGTTGGAAGGGAATCGATTGGTGGTTGGAAGGGAATCGATTGGTGGTTGGAAGGGAATCGATTGGTGGTTGGAAGGCCTGGGGGCGGCATCTGAGGGTTGAGCAGCGCTGGGGTCCTTCGCTAGCGCTCAGGATGACACCTCAAGAAACAAACAAGAGCAAGAGCAAAGAGCAATAGCAAGAGCAAGAGCAAGAGCAACAGCGTCGCAGCCGTCGCGGAAGGCTTCGAGGCGGCTCCTGTTCGTGAAGGAAGTAGATGCGGGCGGGCGGTAGGCAGCGGGAAAGTTGTGTATGATCGGTGGACTTTTCGGCGGGGGTGATTTCCTCCGAGTGTGGCGGGGTGGCGCAGATGGGCAGGAAAAGAAACGTTGCATTGGCGGGGTTGGGTGGGCTGGCCTTGCTGGCGGCGGTTGCGTTCTACCGGACAGAGCGGCAGGAAAGTGCGGCGGTGGCGGTGCGGGGCGAGATACGGGCGACGGCGTCTCCGGCGGTGGATGAGAGCCTGCTGCTGACGGCGCGCAGGTTGCGCTCACTGGCGACGACGCAGGAAGAAGATCAACTGGCGGTGGAGGCGATCCGGCAGGCAGACCACGTGGTGGACCTGGGATACACGATGGCGCTGACGGCAGCGCATCTGCAACCGGGGAAGCTGACTCCGCAGACCAAGGCGCTGAACGACAAGATCCACGTGCTGGAAGGGCAGTTGAAGGACGAGGACTCGGAGATTGCGCGGCTGAACAAGCTGATGTCCACGGCGGACAGGGCGCAAGCCGACGAATTGCAGGATTCACTTGATCTGCAACAGGCACAGAAAAATCTGAACCAGGAAGAGCTGGAAGATGCGCACCAGGACCTGATTGAGGCCGGGGGAGACGATGAGAGCGCGATTCAGCGGAAGTTCAACGAGCATGTAACCCTGCAGCACACGACGGCAACGTCAGGAGCGGCGGCAAAGGCGGCGCAGTTTGCGGCGGCGGAAAACCTGGTGGGGCAGGGACGGCAATGGTGGGGGCTGAGGCAGAGCGGTGCACGACTGGAAGAAGCGCGCAGGGACGCCGAGGAATCGGCCGGAGAGCTGGGGCGGAAGTCACTGGCGCTGAATCAGCGGCTGCGGGAGGAGCGGAAGACGCTGGCTCCGGGAGCGGAGGGGGGCGCGGCGCAGGCTGGGAGCAAGGAGCAGAAGATGTCTGCGCTGGAGGCGACCCGGGCTCACACGGTGAGACGGACGATGCTGGCGGACTATGCGAAACAGGGCTCTGGCGCACAACAGCTGACGAAGCTCTACGGGCAGTGGCGGGGAATTGTGGAGCGGCAGACGAGGGAGACGATGCACGCGCTGGCGCGCTCCATGCTATGGCTGCTGCTGACGCTGCTGGTGCTGCTGGTGGGCGAAGGGGCGCTGGAGAGGTACATTGAGCGGCTGGGGTACGAGCGGCGTCCGACGGCAACGATGAAGATGGTGCTGCGGCTCTGTTTGCGGGCGGTGGGCGCAGTGGTGCTGCTGGTGGTGCTGTTCGGGCCTCCGACGCAGCTTTCTACGATGGTGGCGTTTGCGGGGGCGGGGCTGACGGTGGCGCTGAAAGACTTCATCGTGGCGTTCTTCGGCTGGTTTGTGCTGATGGGACGCAATGGAATCCACGTAGGGGACTGGGTGGAGATCAACGGAATTGGCGGCGAGGTAGTGGAGATCGGGCTGCTGAAGACGGTGGTGATGGAGACGGGCAACTGGAACGACTCAGGACATCCCACGGGAAGGCAGGTATCGTTCGTCAACAGCTTTGCGATGGAGGGGCACTTCTTCAATTTCACGACGAAGGGGCAGTGGCTGTGGGACGAGCTGAGCGTGCTGGTTCCGGCGGAAAAGGATCCGTATGCGTTGATGGCGGGGATCCAGGCGCTGGTGGAAACCGAGACGAAGGCGAGCGCGGAGCTGGCGGAGCAGGAGTGGCATCGGGCGACGACGACGTATGGCGTGCAGGCGTTTTCGGCGGCCCCGGCGATCAGCATACGGCCGACGCAGCTGGGGATCAGCCTGGTGGTGAAATATATAACGCAGGCGAATGAGAGGTATGCGGTTCGGTCGCGGCTTTACCGGCAGGTGGTGGAGTTGATGCGGGGTCCGGGGAAGCTGGGGGCGTAGAGGCGTAAACTTGGGGCATGGCAAACAAGAACTCTCAAAAACGTGAAGTCAAGAAGCCGAAGCAGCCCAAAGCCAGCGTTCCGAAGAAAGTCCGCGAGGATTACGGCCAGGCGGCGTTCAGGATCGTGAAGGACGCGACGAAAGACTAACTGGTCCAGTGCCCTGGTGGTTGCGGCTGCGGATTTGTGCGCCGAACGGGGAAGCTGCTGGAGGCTTCGGGCGCGGCGAAAAGTAAACGACGCCGAGATCATCTTCTGCGGTCGGGATTATCGCCGATTGCCCTGTGTTATACTGCGAGAGATCGGGAACGGGTCTTGGGGCGTGAATGCGTCCTGGGATTTCCGCGCGTTTGCTGGCGTTGACAGTGAACTCTGGCATGCGCTACCGTATAGTCTTTCGGCTGCCCTGCGGTTGCCCGCCTGACGGTACTCTGTCGCCGTAGAATGCATGGCCTCGCCGGCTGTGCACTGCAAAGCGGATCTGCTGAAGGTTTGTCCCGCACGAAACGTGCAGAAGTCCCCAGACCAAAGTCCTGGGTCTTCAAACTCCTCGCGAGCGATCGCAAGAGGTGCGTAGCGGTGCCTGCCGGAAAAAGGGCGGAGTGAGGCCGAAACGGTCTTCTCAATAGTCGGTTTTTACATCTGGGAGAGTTTGGAATGTCAACCTATTTCCCCAAGGGGGAGATTGCGCGGAAGTGGTACGTGGTGGATGCCGATGGGCAGACCCTCGGACGTTTGTCTACTCGCGTTGCGCGCATCTTGAGCGGCAAAGATAACCCCCGCTACACGCCGTTTCTGGATACCGGCGACCATGTCGTAGTCATCAACGCCAGCAAGGTGAAGTTGACCGGGCTGAAGGCGAACGCCAAGGTTTATCGCCGTTACACGGGATTTCCCGGCGGACTGCGGGAAGAAGAATTTACCAAGCGCCTGGCGCGCAAGCCCGAACTGATTGTGCAGGACGCCATTGAAGGCATGCTGCCGAAATCGAAGCTGGGCCGTGCCATGGCCACAAAGCTGAAGGTTTACCGCGACGACAAGCATCCGCACCAGGCGCAGCAGCCTGTGGCGATTGCGGCGGTCGTGTAACCGTTAAGGATCAACACAGAATGGCTGAACTGGTTCAATATTATGGAACGGGCCGCCGTAAATCGAGCGTAGCCCGCATCTTCCTCCGCCCCGGCACCGGCGTCATCAAGGTGAACGGCAAGGGCTTCGAGGAGTATTTTGTGACGGACGTGCAGCGGATTATTGCGCGCCAGTCACTGATCCTTACCGAGACTGCAAGCAGCTTCGACGTGATTGCCAACTGCTCCGGCGGCGGCATTACGGCGCAGGCCGGCGCGGTCCGCATGGGTATTGCCCGCGCTCTGCAGGAGTTCAATCCTGAACTGCGCGCCAAGATGAAGGCCGAAGGCTTTATGACGCGCGACGCGCGGCAGAAAGAGCGCAAGAAGTACGGCCAGAAGGGCGCCCGCAAGCGCTTCCAGTTCAGCAAGCGTTAAACAGGTATGGGCTCTGCATCCGCCGAATGCGGCGGATGCGGGGCACCTGCGAGATGTATGGCTTGGCTGGTCTTTTTACCCGGGTGAATGCAGCCCAAGAGTTTGGCATGTGCCGCAGGTTCCGGCGGCATGTGGCTTATTGACGTTTACGGGACCAAAAATCTTCCCGCTCCCGCTAATTCCGGGGCGGGCAACGGGAATTGAATTGCCTGGCGCACTTGTGGCGCAAGCAGGCAATGCAAATCCATCGAAGGAGGTACAGTGGCTAATATCACAATGAAAGAGCTGCTCGAAGCAGGTGTTCACTTCGGGCATCAGACGAAGCGCTGGAATCCGAAGATGAAGGAATACATCTTTGGCGAGCGCAACGGAATTTACATCATCGACCTGCAGAAGACGCTGAAGATGTTCAAGGAAGCGTCGAAATTTGTGCAGGACAACGCCGCCGAAGGCCGGACGATCATGTTCGTTGGCACCAAGCGCCAGGCGCAGGAAGCGATTGCTGAAGAAGCGACGCGCTGCGGGATGTTCTACATCAACCAGCGCTGGCTGGGTGGGTTGCTGACCAACTGGGTGACGGTACAGAAGTCGGTCAAGCGGCTGAAGGAACTCGACGAGATGGCGACCGATGGCCGCTATGAGCTGCTTCCGAAGAAGGAAGTGGTCAAGTTGGAGCGGGAGCGCAAGCACCTCCAGGCGAATCTTGCGGGCATCAAGAATTTGAACCGTCTTCCGGACGCGATCTTCGTAATCGACTCGAACAAGGAGCAGATTGCGGTGAAGGAAGCGCGGAAGCTGGGCATTCCCGTGGTTGCGGTGGTTGACACCAACTGCGACCCGAGCGAAGTGGACTACATCATTCCGGGCAACGACGACGCGCTGCGCGCGATCCGGCTGTTTGCCTCGAAGGTTGCGGACTCGGTGGTAGAGGGTTCGCAGGCAGCGACCGACAAGCAGAGCGCCGAACTGGCAGCAGGGGTGACGGCGAGCGAACAGGTTGCGGAAGAGGAAGCAGTGTCCGCCGAAGCAGCACCGGCCGAAGACCTGAACATGGAAGAGGTTCTGGGCAAGGGCGTGCGCAAGGTGGAGACCGAAGTTGCAGAGAGCGACGTAGAGGTGGAATCGCGGTAATTGCGGTTCGCGAATATTTCGTGAAAAGCGACCCGCGCTGCACTTCCGGCGCGGGTCGTTTTGCGAGAATCGTACAAGAGTTTTGAGGAAGCAATCCAGGAGCCTGGCCACGAGCCGGCCGCACTGATCCAAGAAAGGTTTTTGCAATGGCAGAGATTAACGCAGCGATGGTAAAAGAGCTCCGCGAAAAGTCCGGAGCCCCGATGGGGGATTGCAAGAAGGCGCTTGTGGAGGCCAACGGCGACCAGGAGCAGGCAATGATCGTGCTGCGCAAGCGCGGCATGGCGACGGCAGCGAAGAAGGCAACGCGTACGACCAGCGAAGGCGTGGTCACCAGCTACATTCACGCCGGAGGCAAGATTGGCGTGCTGCTGGAAGTGAACTGCGAGAGCGACTTTGTGGCGCGCACGACGGAGTTCCAGGGACTGGTGCACGACATCGCGATGCACATTGCGGCAGTGGATCCGCGCTACGTCCGCAAAGAGGACGTGACGGCGGCAGACATGGAGCGCGAGAAGGATATCTACCGCGCGCAGGCTGCGGCGACGGGCAAGCCGGCTCCGGTGATTGAGAAGATTGTGGAAGGCAAGATGAGCAAGTTCTACGAGGAAGTCTGCTTGCTGGAACAGCCTTTCATCAAGGAGCAGAGCGTGACGATCACGCAGTTGATTGCGACGGTGATCGGCAAGCTGGGCGAGAATATTTCGGTGCGGCGGTTTGCACGGTTTAAGGTGGGCGATCCGACCGAGACGGTGGCGGTGGCAAAGCCGCTGGCAGTGGCAGAAGAGAAGGCCGCTGAGTAGTTGCAGATTCGAGCAGGAAAAACGGCGGGGCGGAGAAATCCGTCCCGCTTTCTGTTTGCGGTTACGACCTCTCACAGAATGACGCGAGGGTGGGCTACTCACAGATCTGCTTAATTGGCCCACACAAGAGACTGCACCTGTCCATCTCTCCAGTAGTGAGGGCCGGGCCTCCGAGTCGATAACACCGAAAGGGAGTCCATCCCATACACATTTGCTGGGCGCTCAAAAGTCAGACATCGTGCTCTCCCGTCGCGAAGCAGGATCGTTTACACTAGGTAGCGGAATCCAACCATGGCAGACCCCACATATAAACGAATATTGCTCAAGCTTTCCGGCGAGGCACTGGCAGCGGGCCAGGGCTTTGGAGTCGATAACAACCGAGTGCATGAAATTGCAGCCGAAGTTGCCGATGTACACCGGCTGGGAGTGCAGATTGGCCTGGTGGTGGGCGGAGGAAACTTCTTCCGCGGCGTGGCAGAACAGGCGAAGGATATGGACCGCGTGGCGGCCGATCACATGGGAATGCTGGCGACGATGATCAACTCGCTGGCATTGCAGGATGCACTGGAAAAACAGAATGTGCATACCCGGGTGATGAGCGCGATCGAGATGAACCAGGTGGCCGAGCCATTTATCCGGCGCAGGGCGATCCGGCATCTGGAAAAGGACCGGGTGGTGATCTTCGGGGCAGGGACGGGGAATCCGTACTTCTCGACCGACACGGCGGCTTCGCTGCGGGCGATGGAGATCAAGGCCGAGGTCATCATGAAGGCGACGAAGGTGGACGGCATCTACGACAGCGACCCGAACAAGGACGCGAACGCGAAGATGTTTGACACCATCAGCTTTACGGACGTGCTGAAGCTGGGACTGCGGGTGATGGACGCGACCGCGATCAGCCTGTGCAGGGAGAATAATCTGCCGATATTGATCTTTAATCTGAACACGCACGGCAATATCCGCCGGGTGTGCCTGGGAGAGAAGATCGGGTCGATTGTGACCGCCTGATTCCTGAGATTGGCGACGGCGAGCCGCTGCGGTGGCTCGCAAGCCGCGTTTGGCGGGAGGTTTTGGCGCCGGGAAGCCGGATGGTAACGGGACTGGCGGCGCGGGCAGGGTTTGTAATAGTACACAGCAGGGAGACGGCGGGTTTATAATCGGGCTCGCTTGAACGGAGTACAACTATGGCTCAGATCAGTATGGCGGCATTGCCCGCCCTGAAAGATACATTCGCGCAGTTGAAGTCGCGCATGGACAAGGCTGTGGAAGCGTTCCGCAAGGAACTTTCCGTACAGCGCACAGGCCGCGCCAACGTGCATATGCTGGACAGTATTCACGTGGACGCCTACGGGACACCGATGCCACTGGCGCAGGTTGGAAACGTCAGCGCACCGGAGCCGAACCTGATCACGGTTACGCCCTGGGATACGTCGCTGATGGGAGCGATTGAAAAGGCGATCCGCAGCTCAGACCTGGGATTCAATCCGCAGAACGACGGCAAGGTGATTCGGATTCCGGTGCCCGCGCTCACCGAGGAGCGCCGCAAAGAGATGGTGAAACACCTGGGGAAAGTTCTGGAAGAGCATCGCACGGCGGTGAGGAATATTCGCCGCGATGGGAATGACGCCATCAAGAAGGCGATGAAGGACAAGAAGATCTCCGAGGACGAAGAACGTGGATCGCTGGATCAAATGCAGAAGATCACGGACGACGAAATCAAGAAGATGGAAGAAATGCTGAAGGTGAAGGAAAAGGAAGTCATGCAGGTTTGAGGTTCCGGCGGGAAGGCAAAGCCCGGGGAAAGTCCCCGGGCTTTGCTGCGTCTGGGGGCGCTGGGGCTGGGGGGCACTGCTGGGTCTGAGGGGACTGCTGGGGCTGGGGGGCACTGCTGGGTCTGAGGGCACTGCTGGGTCTGAGGGCGCTGCTGGGTCTGAGGGCGCTGCTGCGCGAAAATCGAGTCGGGGTTGGAAAGCTTGGGTCGGCAGGGGAGGGATGAGCGTTGCTGGGATTCCTCACTACGTTCGGAATGACAACCTAAAGACAAGAGCAAGAGCAAGAGCAAAGGCAAGGGCAAGAGCAAGCGCAAAGGCAGAAGCAAGGGCAAGAGCCAGAGCAAAAGAGGGAGCAAAGGCAAGGGCAAGGGCTAGAGCAGGAGCAAAGGCAGCAGCAGGAGCAGGAGCAGGAGCAAAGGCAGGAGCAAGAGCAAAGGCAGGAGCAAGAGCAAAGTCAGGAGCAGGAGCAAAAGCAAGGGCAGGAGCAGGAGCGAGAGCATCCGGCTTTACTGTGGGGGGAGAGAAAAGTGCGTGAATCGAATATGATCGTTCCATGTCACCCCTGGAGATTTTTGGCGTACTGACGGGCGCGGTTTGCGTGTTGCTGGCGGCGAAGGAGAACATCCTGACGTGGCCGATTGGCATTGTGAACAATGTTCTTTTCTTCGTGATGTTCTGGCGGAACAAACTGTATGCGGATGCGACGCTGCAGATCTTCTACATTGTGATTTCGATCTATGGGTGGTGGAAGTGGAGCCATGCAGGAGTGGGGCAGGAACTTCCAGTGCGGGAGACTTCGCGGAAGCTGGGGCTGCTGCTGATGGCGCTGCTGCCGGTGGCGTGGTATGGGATTTATCAACTGCTGCACACGTACACGGACAGCAACGTTCCAGCCGGGGATTCGCTGGCGACCGTGCTTTCGCTGGGAGCGCAATACATGGCGGGGCGGAAGCTGATTGAGAACTGGCTGGTGTGGATTGTGGTGGATGTGATCAGCGTGGCGCTGTTTGTTTATAAGCGGCTGTATCTGACCTCGGGACTGTATGCGGCCTTCATCGTGATGTGCGTGATGGGGTACGTGGCGTGGCGGAAGACGCAGGTACGGCAGGCAGAGGCAGTGGCGGTAGCCTAGGGTTAAGACACCGGGCTGGAAATCTAGAGTACAAGGGCGAGAAACGGTATAATTTCGTATGTCCCACGTTGTGCATTCCGCCTGTCCGCATGATTGCCCTGACGCCTGCTCCGTGCTGGTGACGATTGAAGATGGCCGCGCAACGCGGGTGGAGGGGAACCCTGACCATCCGGTGACGCGCGGTTTTCTTTGCGGCAAAGTAGCGAAATACCTGGATCGTGTTTATTCGCCGGATCGGGTGCTGTACCCGATGCGCAGAGTTGCGCCCAAGGGCGTGAGCGGCGATGGGGCGTTTGAGCGCGTGTCCTGGGACGTGGCGCTGGATGAGATTGCGGCGAGGTTCAAGGCGGCAGCCGAGGAGTTTGGGCCGGAGTCGATTCTGCCGTTCTCCTACGGGGGGACGCTGGGGGTGATTCACGGCAACGGGATGGACCGGAGGTTCTTCCACCGGCTGGGAGCTTCGCAACTGGAGCGGACGATTTGTTCGGAGGCGGGCGGGGTGGGATTTGCCTCGGTGACCGGAGCGAAGTATGGGGTGGAGCCGGAAGACTACCGGTTTGCGCGCTACATCATTGCGTGGGGCGCGAATATTCACGGGACGAATATTCACCTGTGGCCGTTTGTCGAAGAGGCCCGGCGGCACGGGGCAAAGCTGGTGGTGATCGACCCGTTCCGGACACGTACGGCGCGGACGGCGGACTGGCATCTTGCGATTCGTCCCGGGACGGACGTGGCGCTGGCGCTGGGGTTGATGAACTTCATTATCGGGCGCGGCCTGCATGACGCGGAATTTGTGGCGGCGCACACGACGGGATTTGAGGAATTGAAGAAGCGGGCGGAGGAGTATCCGCTGGAGCGGGTGGCGGCGATTACGGGGATTGCGGCGGAGGAGATTGCGAGGCTGGCGCAGGAGTATGGGACGGCGCGACCCTCGGTGATCCGGCTGAACTACGGAGTGCAGCGCAGCGAGAATGGCGGGATGGCGGTGCGGGCGATTGCGATGCTGCCGACGATCATTGGAGCGTGGAAAGAGCTGGGCGGCGGGATGACGCTGTCGGTTTCCGGGGCATACGCGCTGAACAAGGCGAAGGTGCGGCGGGAAGACTTGATGGCGAAGGCGCTGGGGCGGGCGGCGCGGACGCTGAACATGAACCAGTTGGGAAAGCTGCTGACGGATGAGACGCTGGCGCCTCCGGTGAAGGCGCTGTTTGTGTATGCATCGAATCCGGCGTCGGTTTGCCCGAACCACAACCTGGTGGTGGAGGGGCTGAAGCGCAAGGATCTGTTTACGGCGGTGCATGAGCAGTTCATGACAGACACGACGGACTATGCGGATATTGTGCTGCCGGCGACGACCTTTCTGGAGAACAAGGAGCTGGTGACATCGTATGGACACCTGCACTTGCAGCTTGCCGAGCAGGCGATTGCGCCGCTGGGAGAGGCATGCAGCAACGCGGAGTTGTTCCGCCGGATGGCGGCGCGAATGGGGTTTGACGATGAGTGTCTGCGGGCCAGTGACGATGAGCTGATTGACGATGCGCTGGATACAGAGCATGAGTACCTGAAGGGGATTACGCGCGAGGCGCTGGAGCGGGAGCACTCGATTGGGCTGAAGGTTCCGCGGACGCAGGGGGCGTATTTGCCGTTTGCCAACGGATTTGCCACGGCAAGCGGGAAGGCGGAGCTGTATAGCGAGACGGTGGCGGCAGCGGGACTGGACCCGGTGGCGGAGTATGTCGCGCCGACGGAGTGCAGGCAGAGCGAGTTGGCGGGGCAGTATCCGCTGGAGCTGCTGGCGCGCAAACATGACAACTTCCTGAATTCGACCTTTTGCAATTTGCCGGGTCACCAGAAGATGGAGCGGCGCTTTGAACTGCAGATGAACGCGGCAGACGCGCTCCCGAGGGGCATTGCAGAGGGCGATTTGCTGCGGGTGCGCAACGACCGGGGAGAGGTGCAATTGCGCGCGCGCGTGGATGACAGCGTTCCCGCGGGGGTGGTGGCGGCGCATCTGGACTGGGCGCGACTGGCTCCGGGAGGGCACATTAATGCGCTGACCAGCGACCGGTTGACGGACATGGGACGGGCTGCGACGTTCTACTCTGCGCTGGTTGAGGTGGAAAAGGCGTAAGGCGGGGCGACGATTTACCAAGGCGCGATAGCGAAGGAAGTAGAGTATCGTTGCTCTGGATAGCGTCGAGAGCACCTGACCCTGTATAATTGGTACTTCCGCGCCCAAGATTTACGCATGAGGGTCTCGCCATTCTTCGCACTGATTACGTCTGCGCCACGTCTCGCCTGAGCCGCCCATTCCGATGCGGGCTGTTCCAGTTGCTTCGCTTCTGCCTGGTCACCCTGCTGCTTGCCGGCATGGCGTTTGCACAACAGGGCATCATCGAGGACATTCGAATTCACGGCAACCGCCGTATTCCCGCCGAGACCATCCGTTCGCGCATGTTCACGCGCCCGGGCGACGTCTATGACGCCGCAGGAATGGAGCGCGACTTCAACTCGCTGTGGAATGCGGGCTATTTTGACGACCTCCGCATTGAGCGCGAAGAGGGGCCGAAGGGCTGGATTCTTCACGTGTATGTGAAGGAAAAGCCGACAATCCGCGAGATCAAGTATCTCGGGCTGAACGCGGTTTCGCAGAGCGACGTGCTCGACAAGTTCAAGGAGCGCAAGGTTGGGCTGAGCCAGGAGAGCCAGTTCGATCCGACGCGCGTGAAGAAAGCGGAAGTGGTGCTGAAGGAACTGCTGGCCGCACACGGCCGCCAGTTTGCGACCATCACCACGGAAGTCCGGCAGATTCCTCCGGCGGCAGTGGGCATCACCTTCAACATCAAGGAAGGCCCGAAGGTGAAGGTGGGCGTCATCCGGTTTGAAGGCAACAAGAAGGTGCCGACGCGCTACCTACGCGCCGCGATGCACAACTCGAAGCCGATTGGAATTCCGCACTCGATCATCCTGGAAAATCTGTTTGCGCGCACATTTGACGCGACCAAGCTGAGCGAAGACGCCGAACGCGTTCGCTTTGCCTACCAGGACAAGGGGTACTTCAAGGCGATTGTGGAAGATCCGAAGACGAAGATCCGCAATGTCAACGGCATCGCCTGGTACTACCCGTTCAAGTCGCAGCACGGCAAGTCGGTGGATATTACGATTCCGGTGGAAGAGGGTGAACGCTACCATCTGAAGGAGATCACCTTCTCGGGCAACAAGTCGATCACCAACGTTGCGGCGCTCCGCCACCTGTTCAAGATCAAGGATGGCGACTGGTTCAACCGCACATCAGTGAGCAAGGGACTGGAAGAGCTTCGCAAGGCATATGGTTCGCTGGGCTACATCAATGAAACCAATGTGCCGAACACCGAGATTGATGAAGAACACAAGTCAATCACGCTGAAGATCGACGTGGACGAAGGCAAGCAGTTCTTCGTACGGCGCATCGAGTTCTCAGGAAACACGACGACCCGCGACAAGGTGATCCGGCGTGAGTTGGCACTGGAAGAAGGCCAGGTTTATAACTCCCGCATGTGGGAAGTAAGCCTGCTGCGATTGAACCAGTTGAACTACTTCGAGACACTGAAGCCGGAACAGGATTCGGAAGTTCACCAGGATGTTGCGGAAAACACGGTGGACATCAACCTGAAGGTGAAGGAAAAGGGTAAGAACTCGATCGGCCTGAATGGCGGCGTGAGCGGATTGTCCGGAGCGTTTGTCGGGGTGAATTACGAGACCAACAACTTCCTCGGCCTGGGCGAAACGCTGTCGTTGTCGGCATCGCTGGGAACCTACCAGCGCGACGCGATGTTCTGCTTTACCGAGCCGTACCTGTTCGACAAGCCGATTCATTTGGGCTTTACGGTATTCACACGCAACTTCAAGTATGACCAGGCGAGACAGGCGAGCATTGCTTCAGGAACGAAGCTGAACCTCCCGCAGTCTTACCTGAACTCGCTGCAGAACTATTCGCAGGCGAGCACGGGCTTCACGGTATCGGCCAGCTATCCGCTGCACCGCTCGTTCAAGCGCGTGGGACTGACGTACTCGTGGGACACCTCAACGATTACGACGTACACGGACGCTTCGACGAACTACTTTGAGTACCTGGCATTCCGCAACGTGGGCGGGCCGAATGCGCTGCAGGGCATCCAGACCAGCAAACTGGTTCCGAGCTTCAGCAGCAGCACGATCGACAACCCGATGCGCCCGCACAGCGGCCGCAGCTACTTCTTCGGAATGGACATTGCCGGCATAGGCGGCAACGTCGCCGACATCCGGCCGATTGGCGAGTTCAAGCAGTTCATTCCCATGAAGGGCATCCATCCGCGAAAGGATGGAATGCAGACGTTGGGAATGAGGCTCCAGGGTTCGTTCATCACGGGCTGGGGCGGCAAGACGGCGCCTCCGTTCGAGCGCTTCTTCCAGGGTGGCGACACCGACCTGCGCGGCTTTGATATTCGTGCGGCTGGTCCCATTGCACTGATTTCGGACAAGATCGCGGTTCCGCTGACGAACCGCGACGGGACAACGGTAGTCAAGGATCCTGACAATTCACGCTCGGGACCGTGGATGGTGACGGTTCCAATCACGCGCCTGGTGTATCCGGGCGGCGACACGAGCCTTGTGGGCAATCTGGAATACCGCATACCTGTGGTTGGACCGGTGACGTTTGCGTTCTTCGCCGATACAGGCATGAATATGGCGATCCGCCAGTCCCAGCTGCGGCTGAGCGACCGGCAGGTGAGCCAGCTGGATGCGACACCCTTCGGATGCCCATCTTACGACTCAAGCTTCCTGCAATGCCAGGGCACGCAGTTCCTGAAATTTGGGCAGGATTTGAAGCCGTTGAGTGGGACCAACTATGCGGTGCGTATGTCCACAGGCGCGGAGCTGCAGGTGATTCTGCCGGTGGTGAATGCGCCCTTCCGCATCTTCTATGCATACAATCCACTGCGCGTAGATACCCAGGCGCCAGCGCCGGACCGGCTGACGCGGGATATGTTCCCGGCGGGTGGCGCGGGAGATTACACGTACCTGAATACGATTGCGACTTACAATCCTTCCTACCGGATTCGTGAGCCGAGGAAGACGTTCCGCTTCACGGTGGCAACGACGTTCTAATTTGCTTGTGCTATCTTCGGGAAAAGAGCTCGGACGGAAGTTGTTGTTTGACGCTCTTTTGCCCACAACCTATAATCGGGAACATCCGTCAGAGGAATTTTTCGAACAGGGCTGGAGCTAGATCATTTGTGGCTCGCCCGCCTGCTGAAAGGTTTCTGCGGAATCTCCGTAAGCTCCTAGAGGAGTTGAGGCTAATTTCGATGAATCGCAACTTTGCACGCTTGATCCCGGCCATGGCGCTGGCACTCATTCTCAGCGTTCCTGCCCTCGCCCAGACTGCTGCACCGGCGGCTTCCGCAGCTCCCACGGTTGCCAAGGTCGGCATCATCAACATCCAGCAAGCTATTGTCACTTCCAACGAGGGCCAGCGCGACTTCGAGACGCTTCAGAAGAAATTCGACCCGAAGCGTATTGAGCTCGAGAGCCTGAACAAGGAAGTGGACGATCTGCAGAAGCAATTCAACACGCAGGGCGACAAGCTCAGCGAGGAGAAGCGCGCGGAACTTCTGAAGCAGATCGACGCCAAGAAGAAGACGCTGCAGCGCAATTACGAGGATGCGAACACGGACATCCAGGCGCAGCAGAACGAAATTGCGAATCGCATCGGCCAGAAACTGGTCGAGGTGCTGGACAAGTACGCAAAAGAGAACAGCTACACGCTGATTCTTGACGTGAGCGGTCAGGCTAGCCCGGTACTGTGGGCGGCGAGCTCGGTTGATATCACCAAAGCAGTGGTCGATGCCTATAACGCGCAGTCTGGCATTGCCGCTCCGGCGAAGGCCGCGGGTGCACCCAAGCCTGCTGCTCCGGCGACCGCACCCAGGAAGTAAGCACCAAGAGAGAAGATCAGAAGGGCCGGTCTCCCTGCGGAGAGCGGCCCTTTTCCTATGTGGGCAAGGTAAATTGGGATGATCGAGCGACGTAGCAAAACAACGCTGGATTGAAGTGCTCTCATTTTGGGAACAAATCGCCGAAAGTGTGGAAAAGTTGTGAAGAATTCAGCGGAATGGAAATATTAATGCCATGTTACGGCATGTTGGGGGGCACGCCGTACAGCATAAAGTGTGGTAACTGTCTGTTAATCAGATACTTATGTAGATACACACTTTGTGCTTGACGATGCGCCGGAGTCGTAGTCTAAATCTCAGAATTCCGGGTTTTGCACACATCCATACTTGCAAATATTGATGTGATGTGCCTATGGAGCTCGATGCAGGTGCGGAGGCGGTCACGGTAACTAGGGGTTTTCCCTCACCGTTTGGGAAGGTCAGCTCTCATCGCTGGCAACACGCAATACGGCAAGGAAAGCCTCTTGTGGAATGTCAACCTTACCTACCCGCTTCATACGACGCTTGCCTTCCTTCTGCTTCTCCAGGAGTTTGCGCTTGCGGGATATGTCTCCGCCGTAGCATTTCGCGATCACATTCTTGCGCAATGCAGCGACGGATTCCCTTGCAATGATCTTGGCACCGATCGCGGCCTGGATGGCCACCTCAAACTGCTGGCGCGGGATGAGTTGGCGCATCTTGGAAACGAGCAACTTGCCGCGCTCGTATGCAGCGTCCCGATGGACGACGATGGAGAGAGCATCGACCGGCTCGCCGGCGACCAGAATATCCAGCTTCACCATCGGAGACTCCCACCATCCGGAGAGGTGATAGTCGAGGGAAGCGTAACCGCGTGAGACAGTCTTGAGGCGGTCGTAAAAGTCGAGAACGATCTCGTTGAGCGGAAGTTCGTAGGTGAGCATGACGCGGTTGGAGCCGACGTACTCGAAGTTCTTCTGCTTACCGCGCTTTTCCTCAACGAGCTTGAGGATGCCTCCGACATATTCTTCGGCGGTCAGAATGGTGGCGGTGATGATGGGCTCTTTGATCTTGGCGATGAGCGTGGGGTCAGGCCAGCGCGAAGGGTTGTCCACCTCGAGCACGTCTCCACTGGTGAGGGTGACGAAGTAGCGCACGCTGGGTGCGGTGATGATGAGGTCAAGACTGTACTCGCGCTCGAGGCGCTCCTGGATGATCTCCATGTGAAGGAGGCCGAGGAAGCCGCAACGGAATCCGAAGCCGAGAGCGACGGAGCTCTCGGGTTCGAAGAAGAAAGATGCGTCATTGAGGCGGAGCTTTTCGAGAGCGTCGCGCAGCAGGCCGTGCTCGTGCGAGTCCACGGTGTAGAGCCCCGCAAAAACCATGGGCTTGATGTCTTCAAAGCCGGGCATGGCCTCGATGGCGGGCTTGTCGGCGTCCGTGATGGTGTCACCGATCTTGACGTCGCCGACAGTCTTCATGGTGGCGAAGAAGAAGCCGACTTCGCCGGCGGTGAGTTCGCCGATCTCCTGGGGCTTGGGGGTGAGCACGCCCATGGAATCGACGAGGAAGGTGGTGCCCTTGGCCATGAGCTTGATCTTCTGTCCCTTGTAGAGACGGCCGTTGACGACGCGGGCGAGGATGCCGACACCGCGATAGCTGTCAAACCATGAGTCAAAGATGAGGGCCTGCAGAGGCGCGTCGATATTGCCCTTGGGGCAGGGGACGCGGCGGACGATCTCCTCGAGCACTTCGAGAACGCCTTCTCCGGTTTTGGCGCTGATGGGAAGGGCGTTGGAGGCATCGAGGCCGACGGCGCTCTCGATCATCTCCTTGGTGCGGACGACGTCAGAGCTGGGGAGATCGATCTTGTTGATGACGGGAATGATTTCAAGACCGTGGTTGATGGCGATGTAGCTGTTGGCGAGGGTTTGCGCCTCTACGCCTTGCGTGGCATCGACGACGAGAAGCGCGCCTTCACAGGAGGCAAGCGAGCGCGAGACCTCGTAGGAGAAGTCCACGTGGCCGGGAGTGTCGATGAGATTGAGCTGGTAGGTCTGGCCGTCCTTGGCGAGGTACATCATGCGGACGGCGTGCGCCTTGATGGTGATGCCGCGCTCGCGCTCGAGTTCCATGGCGTCGAGGACCTGCTCCTGACCCGCCATTTCACGGGCTGAAAGCGAGCCGGTGATCTCCAGCATGCGGTCGGAGAGCGTGGTCTTGCCGTGGTCAATGTGCGCGATGATCGCGAAATTCCGAATCGAGGTGCGGTCCATGCTTTGCTTTTTCCAGGCGCCCGCACGAATAGCGAGGCTGCAATGACGTAATAGTCTGATTTTATCATCTGCGACGAAATGTAGTTACAGCCGCGGAAAATGAGGGTGAGAGCGACTTCGGGGGGAAATTGGCGTGAGGCGCAGGGCGCGGGAACGATTCACCAACGGGGCAATGGTTGAAGGTGGGGGGAGTGGCGGGGTGGGCAATCGTTCAGGGTGGTCTGGAAGGATTGACTGTAAAGGCAGAGATTCAGGCACGGAAGGTTGACGCAACGGTCAATGGTTGAGGGAACGGGCGGGAAGCGATCCGGGACCGTCCGCTAGTCGCGGGTGCGGAAGCGGATGATCTCGCGGCGGTCGCGCTTGGAAGGGCGGTTGAGGGGAGCAGGTTCGAAGAGGGCGGGATTGGATTTGCGTTCGGCAGAGGCCCTGGCGCGGGCTTCGCGGCTGGCGTCGGTCTCATGGTAGAGAGCCTGGGCGACAGGAGCGGGGCCGCGGAGGTCGCTGAGGGCGAGGACTTCGATGTCGAAGTCTCCGCCGTCGTTGGTGATGTGGAGGAGGTCTCCAACGCGGAGTTCGCGGGCGGGCTTGACGGGTTGCGAGTGGAGCTGGATGCGTCCGAGCTCGCAGGCGCGGGAGGCGAGAGTACGGGTCTTGAAGAAGCGCGCGGCCCAGAGCCACTTGTCAATGCGGACGGAGGTCATAGGGATATTCTGGCGCGAGGGGAGGGGGAGAGGCAAATGGGAAGGGGGTGGGGAGAGAAAGAACAAGAGCGAGAGCAAGAGCAAGAGCAAGAGCAAGAGCAAGGTCAAGGTCAAGAGCAGGGTCAACTACCCCGCCCAACGAAAGACGCGTTGGACGGGGCACCTGTGCACCCGTGCCACAGCGGGCTAATATGGCTCAGTGGTTTCAGTCATGAATGGTTCGAAGGTGGTTTGCTATAATTTGCGTCGCTACAAACAGACAAAGTTTCAAACCGCGAACCATGAAAGGTATGGCTGAAATGCGTGTGTTTAAAACCTCTACACTAGCAGTCCTTGGACTGTCGGCTTTCTTACTCCTTACCCTTGCGACCCCGGCTTTTGCCCAGCGTCCTGCCTATCTGCACGCCCTCTCCGACCTTCGTGAGGCGCGTGCGGCATTGCAGTCGGCCAGCAATCCTGCATTTGCGGGAGTGCGGGACCGTGCCCTCAGTGAAATTGCGGACGCCATCCGTGAACTAGACGCGGCGGTGAGCGCCGAGGGAAGGAACCCCCACCAGACTCCTCCTCCCGCATATGCCGGAAGCGACGACCGCCCCATGCGCCAGGCCTTGGTTCTGCTGAATAAAGCACGCGGAGACGTTGCCGCGGGTACCGATGATACTGGACATCAAGGGCTGCAGAGGCGCGCGCTCGGTCACATTGAAAATGCGCTGGACATCCTGAACCGTTCCCTTCACCGGTAAGAAGAGACAGGCTCGGCAGCACTAGCCGGTCAACCAAAACCCTCCCAGGTTCCTTGAACCTGGGAGGGTTGCTTTTGCGCTCAGAGTAGCTATGGGTGCCAGTATCCGCCGTGAATAGCGCAGGGGACAAAGGCTATTTTGATTTGTGTTGGGCGATCCACTTGTCGGTGCGGGCTTCGAGGAGATCGAGGGGGAGGGTTCCGCCGTTGAGCATCTCGTCGTGGAAGGCGCGGATGTCGAAGCTGGGGCCGAGCTCTTTCTGCGCGCGGGCGCGAAGTTCACGGAACTTCAACTGGCCGAGCTTGTAGCTGAGAGCCTGAGCGGGCCACGCGATGTAGCGGTCGGTTTCGGACTGGATGGTTGGCTCATCGACGGCGCCGGAGTTGCGCATGAACTCGACGACCTGGTCGCGGCTCCACCCCTTGGAGTGAATTCCGGTATCAACCACAAGACGCACGGCACGGAAGAGCTCGGACGAGAGGCGTCCGTAATCGGAGACCGGGTCGCTATAGAAACCGACCTCCTTCCCGAGTTCCTCGGCGTAGAGTGCCCAGCCTTCGATGTATGCGTTGAAGCCGAGGCTGTGGAGGCGGAACTTTGGGAGTCCGGTGAGCTGCTGCTGGACGGAGAGCTGCATGTGATGTCCGGGAACTCCCTCGTGGTAGGCGACCGCCTCATCGAGAACCAGGGTGCGGCTGGCGAAGTTGGAGGTGGCCACCACGACGCGGCCGGGACGCTTGCCATCCGGGGTTCCAGTGACGTAGTGGGTGGCGGCAGCGGACTGGAATGCCGGGATGGCTTCGACGGTGACCGGCGACCTGGGAAGCACTCCGAAGAGCTGTGGGAGCTTGGGCTCCATCTGGGCGATGTAGCGGCGGAAGTCATCGAGGATCTGGCCAGAGGAGGTGGGGATGTACTTGGGATTGGTCTTGAGAGAGGCGCGGAACGAGGCGAGATCGGCGAAGCCCTGCTTCTTTGCGATGACAAGCATTTCGGCCTGAATGCGATCCATCTCGCGAAGTCCGAGCTGGTGAATCTGATCGGGCGACATATGGGTGGTGGTGCGGGCGTAGATGTTGTTCTGGTAGCGGCGCTGGCCGTCAGGCAGCGAGGTGATGGCCAAGGTGGTGCGGCCTTTGGGCGCGTACTCAGTGGCGAGGAATGCAGCGAAGCTCTTGTAGGCGGGCAGAACGTCGGCGTTGATGGCGTCAGTAATCTGCTGCGTGAGACGCTTCTGATCCGCGGGCGAGATGCCGGCGGGGAACTTCGTGGCCGGGGTCAGGAAGGGATCGGCGTCGATGATGCCCTGGCACTGCACGGGGAGCTTTTCAAGCAGGAAACGGACGGGCATGAGGTTGTCCTTCATGCCGGCGCGGAGCACTTCCCTGACCTGATTGAGCACTCGCGGAATCTGGTGCAGGCGAGCGATGTAATCCTCATAGTGCTTCACGGAGTCAAAGGGAACGGAGAGCGGCAGATCGGCGAGACCGGTGTGGACGCCATTCTGCTGGTTGATGGGCATCTCGAACTCTTTGAACCCGTAGTCGGCGTCGCGCTGCTGAAGGACGCGGACGAGGAGATCATGCGAAAGCTGATCCTGCTCAGAAAAGCCGGTGGTGGCGATGGCTTCAAGGCGGGCGAGGAAAGCCATGTCATCGCTGTGACGCTGGGCGATGGCGGCCAGGGAGTAGTCCGCGAGCTTGTCGTTGTAGCGGTAGTCTCCGACGGCGGTGGCGCGCTCCGGGAAGTTGCGGAGGTCGGCCTGATACTGCTCTTCGAAGAGGGCGTTCTGCGCGGCGAGGCGGTCTGTGACGGACTGGGGGCTTTGGGCGAAAACAGAGGCGGAGAGGAGAACCAGAAGGCAGAAACTCTGAAGGGAGCGCATATTCCACTGAGGGTAGCAGAAGGAAATGCGGACGGGAGGAGAAAAACCGCCGCATTCCAGAGCAGATGCGAAGGGGAAAGCCCGGCGGCAACACAACGCAGGCACCTGTCCCAAGGTCGCCTGGAAGGATCGAGAGGCGCGCCGCCAGCTTCGTCGGCAAGTCCCAGAGTTGGAAGGAGCCAGCCCTGGGCCACCTGGCGTCTTGAGCGTCTGCAGACACTCTCCCTGTTGAGAGACGAGGCAGGGCTGATAGAATTCAGTGGTTTAGGTGGTGGTTGAACTTTTGCCGCCGAGTGTACGTATTACGTCAGCATGGCTACGGGTGCAGCTCCGCCGATGCTGACGCTGTTTACGGCTATTCAAAGCCGTCCAGTGGAGGCGCGCGTGGAAGAGGCACAAGTCGTCGCACAACTTGTTCGCCGCTGCGCATCTGGAGATTCGGTGGCGTGGGAAGAGATTGTGCAGCGCTTCCATCGCCGGATTTACAACATCTGCTACCGCTTTGCGGGGTCGGCGGATGATGCCCAGGATTTAACCCAGGAAGTGTTCATCAAGGTGTACAGGACCGTCGGAAGTTTTGACGGCGAGAAGGCGTCTTTTGGGACGTGGGTTACGACGGTTACGCGGAACCTGCTGGTGGATCATTTCCGGAAGACGAGGAATGACCGGGCGACGGATTCGATGGACGCGGTGATGGGGGCGGACGAGGACGGGCCGACGCTGGCAGACAGGCTGGCGGGGGACGTTGAGAGTCCGCAGGCGCACGTGGAGAGCAGAGAGCGGCGGGAGATGGTTCACCGGGCGCTGCTGCAGATTTCTCCGGATTTGCGGGAGGCGGTGATTCTGCGGGATTTGCAGGATCTGGATTACCGCGAGATAGCGCAGGTTCTGAAAGTCCCCGAGGGGACGGTGAAAAGCAGGATCAATCGCGGCCGGGCGGAACTAGCGCGGCTGTTGCAACGTACGTATAGACAAGCCCTGTAACCCAAACGGGTGAGGGCGAGGCAGGTGATTTGAGATGCTGGGCGAAACAAAACCCGGAACGCAGTGTGCAGAGTTCGACGCTTTGCTGACGGATGCCATAGACGGCAATCTGACAGGGGAGCGGAGGGAACGCTTTGAACAGCACAGAGCCGATTGCGCGGCGTGCAGCACGCTGTTTGCCGAGGCTTCCAGTGGAGCGGCGTGGTTGAGCGAGCTGGAGGAGATGGAAGCTCCGCGCAACCTGATGCACAACATCCTGGCAGCGACGAGCGAGGCGGCGAAGGCGGCGGCGAAGGCGGAACGGGATCCTTCCGCGTGGGAGCGATTGCTGAAGCAGACACGGATGGTGTTTGCTCCGGTGCTGACGCCGAGATTTGGAATGTCGATGGGGATGGCGTTCTTTTCAATCACGCTGGTGCTGAACATGGCGCAGATCAAGATTACGGATTTGACGCCGCACAATTTGAGCCACACGTTCTACAGCAGCCAGAACAAGGTGATGAAGTATTACGAGAATATGCGGCTGGTGTACGAGATTGAGTCGCGGGTACGGGACTTGCGGAACGCGACGGATGAAAAGCAGCAGAACCAGCAGAATCAACCCAACCAGCGCCAGGAGAAGAACCAGACGCGGGAACAGAACCAGAACAGCGAGCCGGAACGACGTCAGCTCCACGAGTACACGCGTGAACAGAACGTGCAAGTGCTGGCATTGCTGAATGGAAAAGACGAGAGCTTAGGGATTCTTGCGAAGCAGAGGAGACAGATATGAACTGCGCACAACATACCGACGCGGCAGCGGTCGCTTACTGCCGGACTTGCGGCAAAGCGCTGTGCGAAATCTGCAAGCGCGACGTGCAGGGCACCATCTTCTGCGAATCCTGCCTGGCGGCACGGGTGACTCCGGGTGCGGGCAATTTTGGGCAAGCAGCGGGCCAGCAATATGGGAATTATCAACCACCGCAGGCAGTGCGCGGGCCGGAGGATGCGAGTCCGGGGCTGGCGCTGTTCCTGGGGTTCATTCCGGGCGTAGGCGCGTTCTACAACGGACAGTTTCTGAAGGGCTTTGTCCACGTCATCGTGTTCAGCACGCTGATCTGGATGAGCGACCATGGGATGGGGGCGTTTGCCGGAATCCTGATCATGGCGTGGTTCTTCTACATGGTGTTTGACGCTTACACGACGGCGAAGGCCCGGCGGTACGGGACTCCGATTCCAGATCCGATTGGGCTGAACGCGATCCTGGAAGGGAAAGAAGGAACGTTCCGGGAGCGGGTGGAACACGCGGGCGAAAAGCTGGGACACCGGGTGGAGTACGCGGCCCAGAACATTGGGCAGCACTGGCAGAACGCCGGGGGCGCGGTGCCTCCGGGAAGCACGGCAGCAGGCGCGGCCCCGAATGCGGGAGCGCCGGGCGCCGGAGTGGCTCCGCCGCCGCCGGGCGCGGGAGTACCGCCTCCGGGGGGAGCGTACTACCCAGGACCGGAAGGCAGTCCGTATGCAGGTCCGCAGGGAGCGTATTACCAAGGCCCGGAAGGCATGGGGTATGTTCCGCCGAAGGATCAGGACCGGAGCCCCGTGGGTGCGATCGTGCTGATCGGATTTGGCGTGCTGTTCCTGCTGGCGAACCTGGGGTGGTTCAGCTTTCACTGGGTTTCGCACTTCTGGCCGATGATTCTGATCGGAGTCGGTGTGTGGCTGTTCATCAAGCGCCAGCGCGGCGAGCGGTAAGGGGAGGCCCGAAATGAGTTATTACCAACCGAATCCGGCGTGTAAGTGTGGACGGTGCAGCACGCGGGGACTGATGGGTCCGGCAGTGCTGATTACAATTGGACTTCTGTTCCTGGTAGCGAATGTGTCGGAGTATCCGTTTCACCGGACGTGGCCGATTCTGCTGATTGTGATTGGCGCAATCAAGGTGGGGCGGTACGTGATTCCGGAGAGCGGGCATTTCAATCCGGGGCAGTATCCTCCACCGCCGTACGGAGTGCAGTATCCGCCGCAGGGCGGGCCGAGTGCGGGAGCGATGAATGTGAGTCCGGCGAGCGGGCCGGTGGTGACGCCTCCGCCAGCCCCGGTTGCAGGAGAGCTGGGGGACGGGCGAGGCGGGAACGGCGAGGTGCACAATGGCTAGCCCTGGAGCGTACTATGTGCCTCCTCCGCGACAGAGATCGATTGTCGGGCCACTGATCCTGATCGTGATTGGCACGCTGTTTCTGCTGCGGAACTTCGGGTACACGATTCCGCTGATGCATAACTTTGTAAGATTCTGGCCGGTGCTGCTGGTGGTGATTGGACTGGTGCGGCTGGCTGAGTACTTTGCAGCGCGCAGCGCGGGGCGTCCGGTGCCAGGCATGGGCGGGGGAACGGTCTTCCTGCTGCTGATCGTAATTTTTGTAGGGCTTGGATTGAGCGCGGCGTTCCATGGACGGAACAACATCAACTGGGGCTCGCTGCGAGACACGGTGGATGTGGACGACGACCTGATGAACCTGTTCGGGAGCAAGTACACGTTCGATGGAGAGTTGGCGCAACAGATTCCGGCGGGCGGCACGGTGCGGGTGAATTGCGAGCGCGGCAACATCACGGTGAATAACTGGGACCAGGCACAGGTGAAGGTTCTTTATCACAAGCGGGTGTTTGCTGGAAGCCAGAGCGAAGCCGACAAGCTGAACGCAACGACGCAGCCGAAGGTGGAGTTGCACGGCAATGCGGTGGATGTGCAGGTGAACACGGAGGGCTCCGGTCCAAAGGGCGTGGCGACCGATGTGGAGATATTTCTGCCGGGCAAGACGGAGCTGGAACTGACAGCACGGCGCGGCGATGTGACCCTGGACCGGGTGACGGGAAACGTAAACGCCACACTGCGGCACGGTTCGCTGCACGCCAGCAATGTGACGGGCAATGTGACGGCAGATGCGCGGCTGGACGACCTGATGGAAATGGGTTCGCAGCATGAGGACGTGACCCTGGACCAGGTGACGGGAAATGCAACGGTGAACGCGAAACACGTTGCACTGCACGTGAGCAATGTGACGGGCAACGTGGCGGTGGATGGCAGCCTGACGGGACTGGTGCTGGATACGGTCTCTGGCACAGCGCTGGTGACGGCTGATATTTACGGCGACACGCGGCTGGCGAAGCTGGAAAAGGGCGTGACCATCCGGACGTCGCGGACGGAGTTGCAGTTTGCCAAGCTGGACGGTGACCTGACGATGGATTCCGACGACCTGCAAGGGGAAGGGATTCATGGTCCGGTGGCGCTGACGACGAAGACGAAGAACGTGAACCTGCGAAACATGCAGGGGGACATTCACATCAGCGACGACCGCGGGGACATCGACGTGGAGAGCAACTCGGTGGAGGCGCTCGGGAACCTGGACCTGACGACGCACCACGGGGACGTGAGACTGCGGTTGCCGGCAAAGGCGAACTTCCAATACCAGGTAAGGACGCGGCACGGAAACATCTCGAGCGATTTTGAGAGCGTGGCAGCGAGCAGCTCGGGCAATGCGGCGGCAAGTTCAGGAACGATCGGCAAGGGCGGAGTTAAAGTCAACGTGACCTCAGATACGGGGGACATCGAGATCAGCAAGCTGGAAGGTTCGGCGCCGACTCCTCCGAAGCCGGATGTGCTGCTGCCTCCGGCGAAGCCGCCACGACCGCCGAAGATCGAGAACAAGAAGGGGAACACGGAAGTGATGTAAGGCACGAAGAGCGGAACAGGAGACCGGGGGGCGAAAGCTCTCCGGTTTTTTTGTGGGCAGATTTCCCGCATGGGAGAAGCAGCTAAGGAGGTATTTACCTTGACAGGGAGAGACTCCGGCCACTAACCTTGCGCCACCTATTTCAGCATTCCAGCCCTTGCCAGTGGGGTCAGGGCCGGTCTCATTCGTTCGACAATTCCAATTCTCCGATGTCCATGGAGGCTCCATGCTGCGCAATTGCCTGCTTCTGAGTATTCGCCGTTTGTTGGTTATGCCGCTGTGCGTGTTGATGCTGCTGAGCGCGGCGTTGGCGCAAGAGGCTGTCCCCGTGCCGCATCTTGTGAAGTTCTCGGGAGTGATTCCGGGGATGCAGACGGGAACGGCGGGGGTGGTGTTTGCGCTGTATAAGGACCAGGCCGGGGGCGCTCCGCTCTGGCAGGAAGTGCAGAGCGTGGAGGTGGACGCGAGCGGACACTATGCGGCAGTACTGGGAGCACGGAGCACGAAGGGGATTTCGCTGGAGGTGTTCAGCAGCGGTGAAGCTCGCTGGCTGGGAGTGCAGGCGCAGGGGCAGGCAGAGCAGCCCCGCCTGCTCCTGGTCAGCGTCCCCTACGCGATGAAAGCCTCGGATGCTGAGACCCTTGGAGGCCTTCCGGCTTCCGCCTTCCTGCGGGCCGATGCGGTTGCCCAGGCGGCGTCGTATATCAACACGGCTGCGGTTGCCTCCGCTGCGAGCCAGCTGGCCAGCACGCCGGCGATTGTGGCTTCCGGCGCGAGCGCAGGGTACCTGCCGGTGTTTACGGATGCGGCAGGCGATCTCGGAAATTCGTTGCTGTACCAGTCGGGGGGAAACATCGGCTTTGGCACCACCAGTCCGGCCTTCCCGATGCACTTCATCTCGCAGGGACCCAGTGCGGCGGTGGTGGCGGTGGACGGCTATGGAGCGTCCACGGGGGTTGCGTTTGTTGGCCGGCATGCGAGAGGGACCCTGGCAGCGCCCACGGCGCTGCTGGCCAATGACAATATCTTCACGATTCAGGGGCGCGGATACTACTCCAGCGCGGATGGTACGAACCAGGGGTTCACTCCCTCCAGCCGTGCGTTCATGAAGATTTTTGCGGCAGAGGACTGGACAGACATCGGACAGGGTGCCTACATCAGCTTTGCCACCACGGCAATAGGCACAAATCCCGGCAGCTCGTCGGCAACGGAAAAGATGCGCATCACGGACAAGGGGTACCTTGGCATCGGAACCACGACGGTGACTTATCCGCTGACTGTTAACGGTGCGGTGCAGAGCATGATTGGCGGGTACGTGTTTCCTGACAAGACGGTGCAGACAACGGCGGCGGTTTCCGGGGCACTGCCGACCTCTCCCGATGGGTCGCTGACGGTTGGAGGCACGGCGGTGGCTCCGACACTGATTGTGGCCAATGGCGGGATTACGGATGCGAAGATCAGCGCGAGCGGGGTGAGCGTGGGCAAGGTGACAGGGGCGGCAAGCCTGCTGGCAAGCAATACATTTACGCTGCCGCAGTACATCAATGTCGGGACGACCGGCGCGGTAGGGCTGAGAGTAGAGGCCGATAATACGGGGCTTTCGCCGAGTGCAATTCTGGCGGTGACGGGCTCGGGCGACTACCTGGCGAATGCGATTCACGCGGTTTCCAACGGCGCTGCAAATCAGGCGACGGCGATTACGGCGGACAGCACAGGGGTGGCAATCAGAGCGAACTCGAGCACGGCGAGCGCACTGTATGCGACCTCGAGCTATACGGGGTCCGCTACGGTGGTGGGAGCGCAGGGAACGATTGCTGGAAGCGCCGGGTACGGCGTGTATGGCGAGGCGGATTCGACGACGGGCGCGACTTTTGGAGTGGAAGGGTACTCATATTCGACCGGAGGCATTGGAACGGCGGGGGTGGCGGCGGCTTCGACGGGCACGACTTATGGCGTGCAGGGAACGAGCTACTCGAACTCAGGCACGGGCGTGCAAGGGGTGGCAAACGGGTACACCGGGGGCACGACGGGCATTGCAGGGGATGTGGCCTCCGACAGTGGAACGGGCGCGAGAGGCTTTGCGAGCTCGTTCACGGGAAACACCTACGGGGTGGCTGGAATTACGCGCAGTCCGGGCGGAACGGCACTTCTGGCGATGGCGACGGCGGAAACCTGCACGACGGTTCGGGGGATACCTTTGTGCAGCGTGATTCCGGGCGGGACGGCAGGATCGTTCCAGGTGGGGACGGGCGGGACGCTGCTGCTGGGGCAGACGACGAACACGGGCTTCATCACGAGCAATGTGTTCCGGGTGGATTCGACGGGCAAAGGATTTTTCGACGGCGGAACGCAGACGGGCGGCGCGGACTTTGCGGAGTCTGTGGACGTGGAGGGCGAGGCGGCAAGCTATGCGCCGGGCGAGTTGATGATGGTGGACACGGAGCGCGACCGGCAGTTCAAGCTGGTTGCTGAGCCATACTCGACGCTGGTGGCGGGGATATACGCGACAAAGCCGGGAGTGCTGGCGACGCCTCACGGGATGGACGACGCACGGCTGGGAGGGGAGATTCCGCTGGCGATGGTGGGAATTGTGCCGTGCAAGGTTACGGCAGAGAACGGCGCCATCCACCGCGGGGACCTGCTGGTGTCGTCCTCGACTCCGGGATATGCGATGAAGGGGACGGACCGGGCACGGATGCTGGGTGCAATTGTGGGCAAGGCGCTGGGCACGCTGGAGAGCGGAACAGGGCTGGTGGAGGTGCTGGTGACTCTACAGTAGTTTGCAGAAAGACAAATGCCCCCGGCCGGCCGTCTGCGGCTGGAACTGGGGGCATGTTGCGTGTGAGATCAACCGAAGTTGATGGGATGCTTGCCGAGCCAGTGAGAGTCACGGGTGGTGCCGATGTTGCGCATGGCTCCACGGGCGATTCCGCTGGAGAGCTCGCGCGTGTCCCAGGCGACGCCAGCGGTGAAGCCGAGGACTCCGCCGACAACACCCATGGCCACAATGGCGGCGGTGTTGTGCTTGCGACGCTGAACGAGCAGGCCACAGATTGTGCCGACTCCGGCGCCGACGACGGTGGGCGCCCAGGAGGCGCGCAGGGAATGCGAGACGATGTCACCCACGGGGCGCTCCCCGAGGATTGAATCGTATGCTGTACAAGCACCCTTCCAACCAGAGCCAGCAAGATCGCGCCCGTATTCCACTTCAGCCTTCAGCCAATCCCCTATTTTCATTGCCGCCCATCCTGACTGCCTTAAGAATTCAGTACAGATGAAACTTGATAGTACCTCTGAAGGTGGGAAAGCGAAAGTGAGCTATGTCGCGAAAAAACGTCTTTTTCATGGAAATTTGACGAATTCCGGGACAGGTGCAGAACAGGACATGAGGTGAGAGCAGACGAGAAACCCCGGCCACTGCTGAGCGGCCGGGGCGGAGAGCACGCGGGTGGACTAGGGTTGAAGCACCATTTTGCCCTGGTAGAGACGGTTGGCATCGGTGGAGATGAGGTAGATCGTGTCGGCGTCCACGGTATAGAAGTGGACGGGAACAGGACCGACGGCGCCGAGGCCGCGGCCATCTGCTGCGACTGAGTAGGAGCCAGTTTGCGCGACGTCTGTGTTGATGGCAGTGGGCGTCTGCGAGTCAACGGTGCCGCTGAGAGTGCCATCGCCAGCGGCGAGGAAGTTGCCGGAGGATTCCACGTTTCCGGCAGGAGAGTAGTTGTAATAGCCGGAGAGATCTTCGGCGTAGTTGCCCTTGATGCTGGCGTTGGTGAGGCCGAGAGTTTGAGAGCGCATGACTCCGGTTTCCACGATGTTGTAGTTGGTGGCCGTGGAACCGGTGACGAGGACGACAGATTTCTGGGGAGTTACCTGCCAACCGACGACGGACATGGTGGAACTGGTGTAGGTGAATGCCGAGGTCCAGCGCCCGTTGGCGGCAACGGTGTAGGTCCCGCCAAAGGTGACGCCATCGGAATAAAGACCGGCGTCGTTGTAATCCTCAATCGCGTTGGCGAGATTCCCGGCACCGTCGAGGGTGAGTCGCCCGGTTTCCAGGATCGGACCGTTGGTGTCATAGCCGGCGATGGAGAAGACCTGGTCTCCGCTGAAGGCTGCAGGAGTGGCGGATATGGGGCCTGTCTGGAGGTCAGCATAGGCGTGGAGGAAGAAATTCTTGTCAGTGCTGAGCATCTCGATGTGATTCTGCGAGACGGGATAGAAGACGAAGTTGTGGGTTCCGGTGGCGGTGGTGAAGGAGGCAGTGTAGCGGCCGGGAGTGGAGGTGGCGGCGATGGTTCCAGTGACGGCGACCTGGGCGTGATAGGTCCCGGCGTCATTCTCGTCGATGGTTCCGGTGACGGTATTGCCGGCGCTGTTGAGGGTCAACGCTCCCACGGCTCCGTAGGGGTTTTTGGAGGCGTCTTCGCCATCGAAGCGGAAGACGTAAGTGACCTGGGCGAAGCTGATGTTGAGGTTGGGATTGGGCCAGGGGATGATGTCGCCGACAGCATCGGCGGTGTTGGAGATCTGGAAGAGCCTGGCGCGGCCATTGGCGCCGATGACGAAGCGATAAACGGTTTGTCCTGAGCTGCCGTTGAAAATGATCTGCCCGCGTCCATCCTGGTTGACGTTGTAAGTTCCAGTGATGGATTCGGCGAGCGCCTGACCGCCGGCGTCGTTTACGGAGTCTCGAGTGCCCGAGGTGATTTTGCCCGCGCCATCGGCGACGAAAGACCCGACGACGGCGAAGGAGGCAGAGGAGGCTCCGGCGGTAGAGAATACGTAGGTTCCGCTGAGGCTGGCGGTGGTAAATCCGGCGTTGTTGCCGGAGGAAGGCGGGGTGGGGACGATGGTAGTGGTGGACGATCCTCCGCCGCAGGCCGTAAGTGCCGCCAGAGCGATGAGGCTTGTGAGCGTGAGAAGGATTTTGCGCATAATGATATCCACCGGGAGAGAAATCTCTGCAAAGACGTAAACGCGGGTGCAGGAAGAAAGTTGTGCTCTAAAATAGTCGCATGGACAGCCAATTTGTAGCATTTCCACCGAAGGTGCTGGTACGGGAACTATATCTGATCGGCTTCCGCGTGGACCCGACGGCGGACGGCCCGCAGTTTTGTACACTGATTGGTTCGGAAGGCGATGGCGAACGGCCCATCACGAAGGGGGACCGGTTGCTGTTTTTCCGCAAGCCGACGGATGCGGCGAAGGCCCTGGAGGAGAGCGACAACGGCTTCGAGGATGTGCGTCCGGTTCCGACAGAATTGGAGCTGTTGTGCGAGATCAGCGAGGTTTTGTACCTGGTGAACAGCGAGGCGGAAGATAAGGATGGCCTGCTGTTTGAGCTGATTGCAGTGTTTGACGATCTGCTGCGGGCGGTGAAGATGACGGTTCCGGCAGAGTACGCGACAGTGCTGGCGGCGATGGCCGAACGGCTGGGGGAGAGCCAGGAGTTTGCGAGCTTCCTGAGCGGGAGCGGGGTTACGCGAGAGAAACTGGAAGACGCGCTGATGTGGTGCGTGGGAGCGGTGGCGGTAAAAAGCACGTGGGTGGGATGAACGGAAGGCCGGGATGAAGGGGATGAATGGAATCGCTCTTATCGCCGCTGTGTTATTTGCGGCACCGGCGTGGGGACAGGCAGAGAAGAATCTCTCGGCAAGCGCGAGTTGCGAATTGCACTGGTACACCAGACGGCCGTGATCGAGGACGGAGGGCAGCACTCGATCAGCCTGGATCAGCGGGAGTGCAAGTTCGAGAGCCGGACAGAGGTGGGCGGACTGGAAATTGTGCGCTACCTCTCGACGGGTACCGACGACGTGCAGAACGACCGCTCAGTGGACCGGGGGTACACGGTGGGCGAGGCGGCAAACGGCGACCGTTACTTCCTGAGGTATGAAGGGACGGCGACGATGAAGGATGGGATTCCGGTGCATCTGGAAGGACGGTGGTGGTTCACCGGAGGCACGGGAAAGCTGCGCGGATTGTCAGGCGAGGGAACGTACTCGGCGAGGCCAACGAGCAGCGGAGGCATGGGGTTCAAGATCGAGGGAAATTATAGGATTGGGTAGAGCTACGCGGAATTGAAATGCGCCATGCCCTGAGAGCATGGCGCATTTGCGTGTGCGGGAAATTCAACGGCGGGTGGTGGCGATCTCAGGCTGGTGGCGCTTGGCCTGGGGCGGCGACTGGAGATGGTCTCGGATGAGGCTCTCCTGGAGGCGGGCGAAGGCGGCCTCCGGGGTGTTGACGAATTCGAAGAGATTGACGTCGTGGGGGGCGATGGTTCCGGCGTCGGCAAGGACTTCGAGGTTGAGGACGCGGCGCCAGTAGTCCTCTCCGTAGAGAAGGACGGTCATCTTCTTGGCGAGCTTTTCAGTCTGGGCAAGGGTAAGGATCTCGAAGAGTTCGTCGAGGGTGCCGAAGCCTCCGGGGAAGACGACGAGTGCCTTGGCAAGGTAGGCGAACCAGAGTTTGCGCATGAAGAAGTAATGGAACTCGAAGTTGAGCTCAGGCGTGATGTAGGGGTTGGGGACCTGCTCGAAAGGGAGGGCGATGTTGAGGCCGATGGTTTTTCCTCCGGCTTCGCGCGCTCCGCGATTTGCCGCTTCCATGATTCCGGGGCCTCCTCCGGTGGTGACGACGAAGCGGTGGCGCTTGCCGGGGAGGGTGCGGGTCCAATCGGTGAGGATGTGGGCGAGGTGGCGGGCGTCCTCGTAGTAGTGGGCCATATCGACGGCTCGCTGAAGGCGGTGAGCCTCCTGCTCGTGCTCAGGGGCGGGCTGGGCACCGCCGGGCCGTGCGAGAAGCTGGACGGCCTCCTCAGCGCTGCTGAGGCTGCGGAAGCGAGCGGAGCCGAAGAAGACTACGGTGTCCTGGATCTTCTCACGGCGAAAGCGGGCGAGGGGCTCGGTGTACTCGGCGAGAATGCGCAGGGGGCGGCCATCAGGACCGCGAAGAAAGGCGTCATTTTCGTAGGCAAGAGGGGCGCGGGCGGAGGTGAACTTTGTCGGGTCATTCATAAGAAATAAACCGGAACAGTGTACTAACGAAGGTCGCGGTAGTGCACGGCGTCAGAGATTCCCATCCATACATCGACAAGACCAACGCCGGAGATCATGCCACGGACAAAGGTCTGATCGAGGACGAACTTGAGAGCAGGCCATGCAGACAGCAGGGGATTCTCAGTCCAGAGGCGTGTCCAGGGCAGGACCATGACGAGCATCCCGGCCCAGACGGCGATGGCAACTTCAATGACGAGGAGGAGGCGCTGTGCCCAGACCGGGGGATGGGTGGAAGGTGAGGCGGGTTGGCCGGAGTTTTGCTCCGGTGTCGGTGGCTGTGAGGTCTTGAGCGGTCCTGCTTCCATCGTCGGTTCGATGCGTCCCTTGATTCTCAGGCGCATACGGAGGGTGCGGCTGCTCCGATAACGCCAGTCTAAAACTGATTCTACGCTGAAGAGCGCAAAAGAGAGAATCAGTGCGGTCGCGAGGGCTAAAAAGGGAGGAGCGGGAGGAGTGCCGCCGCTAGACGGCAGAGCGGAGAGCGCGAATGCGGGTGGCTACGTCACGGTAGTCAATGTTGTTGCCATAGACCTCCATGAAATGCTCGAGAGCTTCGGGCCTGCGGCCAGCCGCCTCATAGGCGGAGGCGAGCTCGTAATTGACGGCGATGCGGGAGTCCTCGTCTGGCGCAGACTCCAGGGCGCGGATGAACCACTTGAAGGATGCCTCCGGGACCTCTTTCTCGACGAAACAGGTGGCTAGCCAGATGTATGCCTGCTGGGCGCGTCCGGGTGCGAGGGCCTGTGGGGCGATGCGGCAGACCTTCTGCAATTCGCCGATGGCTTCGTCGAGCAATCCCATCTCACGGAAGGCAATGCCAAGGTTGAAGTGGGTTTCGGGATCGTCCTCATCCTGCATGGGGGCGGCCAGGTCACGCTCGAAATCCTGAAGGAGATCGCCAAAGACGCTGGGTGGGAGCGGCGGAGGAACAATGATCTCCTCTGGAGGGGCAAGCACCGGCTCGACGGCGGCAGCCAGATAAGGAACCAGTTGCGGCGGTGGAGGAGGCGCCTGGCGCGGAGCGGGCGCGGGTGCCGCCACCGGGGGATCGTACCTGGGGGGAGCAACCGGCGGCGGGGGCGCGGCGGGGGGCTCGCGGCGGGGTTGCGGCGCGGGGAAGAAGCTGTCGCCCAGTTCGGCGTCGAGTTCGGCGGCCAGAGAACTGAGAGTGGGCGCAGGCGGTGCGGAGGGCAGGGGCGCCGCGGGGGGAGGAGGAAGATAGGGCTTGTCACTGACTTCAATGACTTCGACGGGATTGTAGCGCTGGGGTGCGGGCGCAGCGGGACGGGATGCGCGGGGCGGAGGAAGTTGAGCGCGGAAGCCCGGGAGTTCGGGATGCTTTGGAGCGACTGCGGCAAGACGCGCGATGCCGGACTCGGCCTCCGGCCAGATCTGCTGGGCGAGGCAGAAGCGCACTTCCTCGACGAGTTCGGAGAGGTCTTCGGCGGGCGGAATGGCCACCGGTGCGGGGAACGACGGGGGAACCGCGGGTTCAGAGGGTGCGGGGTTAGCCCAGACGGATTCCCACTCGCCGGAGAGATCAATTTCTTCGGTGGAGCCGATGCCGGAGTTGGAGCCGAGATCGAAGTCGCGGGCGGCGAATTCGCTGCCCTTGGCCTCCCATGTTGTGGTCTGCTCTGGCCCGGCGAGGACGGCGTAGTAGGCGGCAGCAGCGCTGGCCCCAAAGACCTCAAGCACACGCTGCATGTTGCGATGGCAGCGGGCAGCCTTGGCGAGGGAGCCCTCCTGGCGGTAGAGAGTTGCGAGGGCACGATTGATGCGGAGATCGTCAGGAGCATTGCTAAGGGCACCCTCGAGGGCGACAATGCCGCGAGTCTTGGAGGCGAAGGACTCGCAAAGTTCGGCTTCGGTGAGTGCGGTAGCGATCTTCTCCTCGATCTGCGGGGTGTAGTGCTGGCGGGGCAGGTCAGGCTCTTCGCTGGAGAGAAACTCCTGCAGAGTGCGAGGCTCGTCTTCTGATTTTGTGCTGGGAGCGGGCGCTGGGATGGGTGCGCCGGGGGTGCCGAGGCGGGCGCAGACCTGTCGATAAGCCTGTGCATGGGCGGAGTTTTCAGGTTCCAGCTCAATCAGATTCTTATAGGCATCACGAGCGCGCTCGAGTTGATTGGACTGAACACTGGCGTGGGCAAGCAGCTCAAGCACCTCAGCGAACATGGAGCTCTCGCCGGCGCGCTGGAAGAGATTGTAAAGAGACTGAAGCGATTCGGGATCACTGCGGACGCGGGAGACAGAGCCGTGGAGATGGGCGAGCACCTCCTCTTTGTCGAGTGCGAGAACCTCGGACGAGAAGTCGCTGTAGAGAGCCAGGGTGCGGACCGTGTCATTCTGCCGGTAGAGGCAAGCAGCTACCTTGAGGACGCCGTGCGCGTCATGATGCACGGTGACAAGCTTGCGGCAGATAAGGAGTGGTTCCTCAATCTTGTCGAGCTTGATGTAGGCGTCCAGGAGGTTGCGGAGTCCGTCGGGGCGGGAGTCGAGATCGGGAATTGCCTCGTAGAGTTCGGCAGCCTTGGCGAAGTCGCCAAGTTCGAGGTTCACCTGGGCACGGAGCTCCTGGGCGCGGAGATTGTCAGGATCGAGAGAGATGAGGCGGCTGAGGATCTTCTGCGCGGGATCAAGGGCGTGACGGTCAACCAGGAGGGAGGCCGTACGGGAGAGCATCTCGCGGGCCTCGGCCTTTTGGCCGCCCTGGTTCATGAGATCAGCGGTGCGGGTGATGACCTGAACGTTCTCGGGATCGAAGAGAACGAGCTGCTTAAGGAGGCGAAGGGTTTCCTTGGACTGGCCCTTGCGGGTGTAGGCCTCGGCGGCCTGAAGGAGCATGGAGCGGGCGTCGCTGACGAGGCCCTGCTTGCGGTAGAGCTCGGCGAGTTTCTCCATGGCGGGAAGACCGTTGGGGTCGAGCTTGGTGATCTTCCGGTACATGGCGATGGATTTAAGGAGGAAGCCATCGGTGGCGTAGGACTCGGCGATGACGCGGAAGCGCTCGATGGCCTTTTCGTTCTGGCCGAGGCGGGCGTAGATGTCTCCGACGGTGTTAAGGATGGCGAGGTCGCGGGGCTCGACCTGGAGAATCTTCTCGTATTCGGCGATGGCATTGGGGAGCTTGTTCTGCTGGAGGTACTTCTCGGCGCTGGCCCGGGATTTTTCCTTGTTGTAGCCGAATCCGAACATCGTTGCACTCCAGAGCGCCTGCGATCTACGGGACGGAGGAACGGCGCAGGCAGGGAGGAAGCCCAGTAATTGGCTTACGGTAACACAGCTTGGGGGGAGCTGGAACCATCCAAAGTCCTTGGCAGCAGATTTGGGGACATGTCCTGATGGGGAATTCCGAAGCGGGCCGGATTGACAGGGCGAGGAGAGGCCGATAGGTTAAGGTCTGTTTGTCATGGAATTTCCCTCCGCTGGAATAAAGCCTTTGCGCCTGGTGGCCGTGCTGCTGCTGATTACGGCAGCAAGCATTGCAATCCACGGCTATCACTACGGGATTGAAGACGAGGCCATCTACCTGCCGGCGATCAAGGCGCATGTAAACGCTGCGCTGTATCCACACGACGACATTTTCTTTAAGCCGCAGACGCGGCCGACGCTTTTTGACGACCTGGTGGCGGCGACGGCACGAGGGCTGCGGGCTCCCGTGGACTGGACGGACTTTGGCTACTACGCGGGGACGCTGCTGGCGTTCTATGCGGGGGCGTGGGCACTGGCTGCAAGGCTGTTTCCGGGGGCGCGGGCGCGGCTTGGAGGAGTGCTGCTGGTGGCGGCGCTGCTGACGATGCCGGTGGCAGGGACGTGCATTTTCATTGCGGATCAACATCTGCACCCGAGGACGCTGGCGACGGCGCTGATCCTGTGGGCGGCGGCACGGCTGGCTCCGAGGGCATGGGGCGAAGAGGTGAGTGAGCGGGAGTATGTGTGGGCGGCGTTGATCATGACGGCGGCGACGCTGATCCATGTGCAGATGGCGTTCTACGGGATGGTGTTCCTGGGAATGCTGGTGATTCCGCTGCGAGGGGCGGGAAAGCGGGTGATGCTGCTGGCGGGGTTTGGGCCAGCAGTGCTGGGGGCGCTGGTGCTGCGGGGCGGGCCGGAGTGGCAGGAGGCATCACGAACGCGGACGCAGCACTACCTGATGCAGTGGGAGTGGTACGAGTGGCTGGGGGCGATTGCGCCGATCTTTGTGCTGTGGGGGATGGGGTGGCTGGCGCGGCGGAGGGGATGGAAGGCGGCTGCGGCGGTGTCAACGAGGACGGCGCTGTTTGCGGCGCTTGGACTGGTGGCCGGCTGCGTGATCACGATTCCTCCGGCGCTGGAGAGGCTGACGGTCTTCCAGCCGATGCGGATTCTGCATTTGACCTACGTGGTGATGATTATGCTGGCTGGGGGATTGCTGGCCGAGACCGTGCTGAAGGCGAAGCTGTGGCGATGGGCGCTGCTGCTGGCGCCGATTGCGGCAGGGATGAGCTACGCGCAGTTTGATTCTTTTCCGAACTCGCGGCATGTGGAGTGGCCGGGGCGGGCGACGGGCAATGACTGGGTGGAGGCATTCAACTGGGTGAAGGCGAATACGCCGGTGGATGCGTACTTTGTGCTGAATCCGAGATATATGAGTTCAGAGGGCGAGGATTACCACGGCTTCCGGGGACTGGCAGAGCGGGGACAGATGGCGGATTGGGATAAGGACCCGGGAGTGGCAATCCTGTTTCCGGAGCTGGCGGGACGGTGGTGGAGGGAAGTGCACGCGCTGGACGGATGGAAGAACTTCAAGGCGGCGGACCTAAGGCGGTTGCATGAGGAATATGGCGTGGGCTGGACGCTGCTGGGAGTAAAGGACGGTCCGGCGGGAAGTATCGCGCCGTCCGATTGTCCCTACAGGAACCAGAGCGTGATGGTATGCAGGATAGATTGAAGATCGGCGGCGTGGAACCTTCCTTTGCCGGCTTTCGTACTTGATAGTGCAGGGCGGCTGCCCAAGTCTGGAGAATTATGCGCGGAATCAGGATCAAGGAACCAACCATTATTGCGTTGGAGACGATGCGCACGCATAAGCTGCGTTCGTTTTTAATGCTACTCGGCGTCATTCTCTCGGTTTCGACGCTGATCCTGGTAGTGGCGCTGATCAATGGGACGAACGCCTACATTGCCGACCGGGTGGCGAACATGGGAAATGGCGTGTTCGTGGTGGGGCGCTACGTGGCGGTGACGAGCGAGGAAGAGTGGATCAAGGCTCTGCGGCACAATCGGCAGTTTAGCTACGACGACTTTGAGGCGCTGCATGATGGCCTGAAACTCCCCAAGGCGGTGGGGCTGCTTTGCCGGTCAAGGGAGACAGTGCGGCGGGATTCGATCTCGTCGGAGGATGTTTCGATGCGCGGGGTGACGGCGAACATCAACCAGATGTCCACCGAAGAGGTTGAGCGGGGCCGCTACATCAGCGATAACGACAACGAGCACCGCAGCTTTACAGCACTGCTGGGCGCCGATGTGGCCAAAAAGCTGTTTCCCTCCATCGACCCGCTGGGTAAGGAAGTAACGATCAATGGCTACGACTTCGAGGTCGTGGGGGTCGCCAAACCAATTGGCAACGTGATGGGACAGCCACAGGACAACTTTGTCTTCATTCCGGTACAAACCTGGTTCAAGCTGAAGGGCTCGCACACGGACAGCTTTAACATCAACGTGCAGGCGAGAGCGCCGGAGTATATGGAGCAGACCAAGGACGAGGCGCGAGCGCTGATGCGAGCGCGGCGGCACCTGGGGCCGGGGGACTCCGACACATTCGGAATCTGGGGCGCGGACAACCTGATGGATCTGTGGAAGGGCCTGACGGGAACCTTGGCGACGGCGATGGTCGGCTTTGTGTCGATCTTCCTGGTGATTGGCGGCGTAGTGATTATGAACGTGATGCTGGCGAGCGTGACCGAGCGGACGCGCGAGATCGGCATCCGCAAATCACTGGGGGCGCGAACATCGGACATCCTGAGCCAATTCCTGGTGGAGGCTTCGGTGATGAGTGCGATGGGCGGGATCATTGGAATTGCGGTGGCCTGGGCACTGGCGGTGATTGTGGACAAGACGACGCCGCTGCCGATGTCGGTGCCCATGTCAGCGGTGATCACGGCGATTGGGGTTTCAACTGCGGTGGGATTGTTCTTTGGGGTCTATCCTGCGCGCAAAGCGGCAAAACTGAATCCGATTGAGGCCCTGCGGGCTGATTCCTAGAGGAGCGGAACAATGAGTTCGAGGCGAAGGTATTTCTCCTTCCGGGAAAGCGCGCGGATGGCGTTTGAGACGCTGCTGGCGAACAAGATGCGTTCGGCGCTGACAGTGCTGGGCGTGTTTATCGCGGTGGTGGTGCTGGTGATGGTTTTCTCCATTATGTATGGCGTGGATGCGGATATGCGCAACATGCTGGCGCAATACGGCACGGACACCCTGTTCATCTTCAAGTTTGAGAATGGAATTCGGCTGACGAGACTGACGCAGGAAGAGCGCAGACGGAAACCGCTGACGCTGGAGGACGCGGAGGCAATCCGCGAGGAAGCGCCGTCAGTGAAGAACGTGTGCGTGGAACTGGACTCATCGAGCTTTATGCCGGGGACTCCGGTGTTTGTGGCGGCGGCGCGCTATAACGGCAAGGAAGTTACATCGATCGACTTTGAGGGAGTGACGCCTTCGTATGAGTCGGTGATCAACGTAAGGATGGAGCAGGGGAGGTTTCTGAACGACGCGGAAAACAACCACCGGCTGGATGTTGCCGTGATCGGGCACGACCTGGCGGAGACACTGTTTCCGGCGAAGGACGCGGTTGGCAAGGAACTCCAGGTGACAGGGATGACGTTCCGGATTGTGGGGGTACTGGAGAAGAGCAAGAGCGTGTTTATCTCCGACGGGACGGGGGACAAGCAGGTGTTCATCCCGTACCTTGCGTATCTGAAGCACCGTCCGATGGACAAAGAGAACCAGTTGACGGCACTGGCGTACCCGGGAAAGAAATCACAAGCGCAAGATGAGATCACGGGCATTCTGCGGCGGCGAAGAGGAGACGCGTTCAGCAAGCCGGACAGTTTTGGTATCTCCTCGGCGGAGGCGATTTCCAACCAGTTCCGGAGCATCATGGGCTCGATTGCGCTGCTGACGATTGCAGTGGCCTCGGTGGGAATGCTGGTGGGCGGCGTGGGCGTGATGAACATCATGCTGATGTCCGTGACGGAACGGACGCACGAGATTGGAGTGCGGAAGGCGATTGGAGCGCGGAGTAAGGATGTGGTGCGGCAGTTCCTGGTAGAGGCGATGGTGCTGACGGGCTCGGCGGGGATTGCGGCGGTGCTGTTCTGCCTGGCGCTGATTGCGCTGCTGAACATCGTGCTGCCGAAGTGGCCGCTGGCAGTTCCGGGGTGGGTGATTCCAGCCTCGGTGGCCGCGGCAATGAGCGTGGGGCTGTTCTTTGGAATTTATCCGGCGGCGAAGGCGGCAAAGCTGGACCCGGTGGAAGCGCTGCGCTACGAATAAAAGCGGCGGCCTCAGTGGACGACGTGGATGGTGCGGGAAAGTTGAGGCTGCCGGCGCTGCTGCATTTCCTGGGACATCTCGGTGATCTGCTCCGGGGAGAGAAGATCCTGGAAGGCGGGGAAGATGACAGATTCCTCGAGCAGCAGGTGGGCGGAAAAGATGAGATTGAGAGCCTGGGCGACGTCGCCAAGGCGATGGGCCAGAACTGGCAGGCGCGCTGGGTAACGGTCCAGGGTGGTGCAAAGAGAAAGCAGTTCGGCGGCAAGTTCGTTGATTGCCTTGTGCTGCTCGACCATGGTTTCCGCGGCCTCGTGCACTAATCCACCGTTTGGCAGAGCGGCCTGAAGGCGGGGGAAAAGGGAGCGGTTCTCATCGGCCTCATGGAGAGGCAGGGCGAGGCTGAAATAGCGGAAGATGGCGGCAGCGGCCTCGGAAATCTCGTCGAGAGGCACGTCCACGGCGTTGGCCAGGGTAAGGCTGAGTTGCATGAAGTGGCGGATGCGGGCGTGGCAGCCGAGCAGGAGTTCGAGCGGGCTGGCGGCAGAGGAAGCGTCTTTGGCGGCGGCATCCGAGATGGTGGTGAGTCGCATGGATATACTTTGTAATGCGGGGCACGGAGTTGTAAATGACGCAGGTCACAAAACTGAATGTCTAATGTGGTCAGCAACTTAGCTTGCTGGTTAAAATTCCTGCTCACAACTTTCTGGTTGAGAGTGGTACAATGTCCGCGCTTTTGATTTGGAAGGACGCGAGCGGTAGAGGCGCCCTGAGAGCGACCAACCAAGCGCTGCTCCGGAACACGTATCTGCAGACGAAATCCCTCCGATTCACTCAGCCTGATTTCAATTCACGAAGGAACAAGTAACACCATGGAACAAGGAATCGTTAAGTGGTTCAATGACGCGAAGGGCTTTGGTTTCATCAGCCGCCAGAATGGCGAAGACGTTTTCGTTCACTTCTCGGCTATCCAAACGAACGGCTTCCGCAGTCTGAAAGAGGGACAGGCCGTGCAGTTCAACGTCGTCAAAGGACCCAAGGGCTGGCAAGCAGAGAACGTGACGGCCGTTTAGTTTCGCGTCCGACGAGTTCTAGTGGCAGGGGCAGCCTTCGGGCTGCCCCTGCTGTTTGTGTAGAGTCCTGCGGGCCAAGTCCTTCGTACTGTTGCGCCGGGAATGGAATCTACGTACGATCATTATTCAGGCAAGTATCAACTATGCGCAGTGGGGCCGCGCGATAGGTTGTGGCCCGCCTGCCGGGCCGTGTTGGAGACTGAGTTGAAGAAGGATTTGATGAAGCAGTTCACGGAGGTGAATCGCGAGCTATGGCTCGTGTTTTCGCTATTCGTGATCGCGGCGCTGTGTAATTTTCTGATTGCCAACCAAGGCGTGCTGCTGAGCTTTTACACCTTCCCCACGGTATTTTCCGCCTATCACTACGGACGCCGCCACGCAATGCTGACGGCGGTGGCCAGCTTGCTGCTGGTGGTTCTCATCACGTTCCTCAATCCAGCCCTGTTCCGGGGAGTGGAAACGCTCCAGACACAACGATGGTATGACATCTGCGTGTGGGGCGGGGCGTTGATTCTGACGGCATTTGCGATGGGGACGCTGTATGAGCGAAGCTCCTCGCGGATGCGCGAACTGCGCGAGACCTACCACGGCGTGCTGATGATTCTGCGGCACTTTATTTCCAAGGACACATACACGCAAAACCACTCCTACCGGGTGTCGATTTACGCGGCGCGGATGGCGGCAGAGATGGGTTTTGACGATGAGCGGATCGAAGACGTGAGGGCCGCAGCCCTGCTGCACGACATCGGCAAGCTGGACATCAGCCGCGACATTCTCTACAAGGCGGCGCGGTTGACTGCGACCGAGTACAAGGAAATGCGCGAGCATGTGACGCGCGGCGTGAACCTGCTGGAACCTGTGGGCGGATCACTGCGACGAGTGCTGCCAATTATTCTCGCGCATCACGACCGGTTTGACGGGTCCGGATACAGCGACCGGGCGGGAGACGAGATTCCGCTGGAGGCGCGGATTTTGTCGGTGGCAGACGCCTACGATGCGATCACGAGCGACCGGCCGTATCGCAAGGGAAGCACGACGTATGAGGCGCGGGACATTCTGGAACGGGGCGCGGGACGCGAGTTCGATCCCGAGGTGGTGGCGGCCTTTCTGCGGGCTTTCCGCAAGCAACAGATGGAAATTCCGGACCTGCTGGTTTAACACTTCCGAGGTGGCACCCAACCAAAGATGTTCTTCAAGCTCGCACGGGAGCGGCCCTGGCGCGGCTGCGCGGGACGTGCTGCAAACGGGAAAGCGCAAATGATAAACTGAGGGAGAATACACACTCCTCAAAGCGGAGGGTTGTGTGAGCGGTTGAAACAGGCGGTCTTGAAAACCGCTTTAGGGGAAACTCTAACGGGGGTTCGAATCCCTCACCCTCCGCCATTCCTTGCTGGAACATTCAATTTCACTCAATAGAAATGCGGGTTAGAAGCGGGTCGTGAGACGCGCGAGGGCGGAAGTGCGCAAAAATTCCACGGCACGCGAGGCGGAGCAAGGATTGATTGGGTGGGTAATCGTTGAAAACGCTGCCGGTACCTTTGAGGCAATGGTTGAGCTACCCCAGGAACGATTGACTGGTTGCGCATCGGGGAGAGCGGTTTCAGTTTGTAAGACTGTTAATCGTTGACGGGACGGCGGGTGACCTGCGGCGTTGGCATTCCCCATCTGCCAGAGGAAGGCGGACATGGGGTACGGGTGGCTGGAAGAAGTGGACCGCCAGCTATCAACTGCGGCTTGCCGTAAATGCCTCACCGTCGCTTAAAATTACGGTAAGAACCTTTACTCCGGTGGATGGAACCGGGTGGTGACGAAACCCACACCCGATAGCTGCAACGTCGGACATGATCCTCTGTAGACTACGAGGACGTCATAGTAATTGTGTGCGGCATTGCATCCTAATGGCGGGCAATCAAAGGGGAGACGCAATGATGAAGATACGGCAGCTTGGAAGAAGCAACCTGGAAGTTTCCACACTTGGGCTTGGCTGCATGGGGATGAGTACCTCGTACGGAGCGCCGCAGGACAAGCAGGAGATGATCAGGCTAATACGCGCGGCCGTGGACAGGGGCGTAACGCTGTTTGATACGGCGGAGGTCTATGGTCCATTTAGCAACGAGGAGCTGGTTGGCGACGCTCTGTGGCCGGTACGCGAGCAGGTGAAGATTGCCACCAAGTTCGGGTTCAAGCTGAAGCCGAATGGCGAAGCCGGCTGGATAGGGCTGGACAGCCGGCCGGAGCATATCAAGGAAGTGGCCGAGAATTCGCTGAAGCGATTGAAGACGGATGCAATTGATTTGTTCTATCAGCACCGCGTGGATCCGGAGGTGCCGATTGAAGATGTTGCGGGAGCGGTGAAAGAGCTGATTGGGGAAGGCAAGGTGAAGCACTTTGGTCTGTCAGAGGCCGGAGTGCAGACGATCCGGCGGGCGCACGCGGTTCAGCCAGTGACCGCGCTGCAGAGCGAGTATTCGCTGTGGTGGAGGGAGCTGGAGGCGGAGGTGATTCCGACGCTGGAAGAACTGGGAATCGGCCTGGTTCCTTACAGCCCGCTTGGCCGGGGGTTCCTGACGGGGAAGATGGATGCAACCACGACGTTTGAAAGCACGGACTTCCGCAGCACGCTGCCGCGCTTTGCACCGGAGGCTCTGAAGGCGAATCAGACAGTGATCGATCTGCTGGGAGATATTGCGAAGCAGAAGGGAGCGACCCCGGCGCAGATAGCCCTTGCGTGGCTGCTGGCACAGAAGCCGTGGATTGTTCCGATTCCGGGCACGACAAAGCTGCACCGGCTGGAGGAGAACATTGGCTCGGTGAAGATTGATCTTACGGCGGATGACTTGCGCTCGATTGATGGTGCGGCCAAGAAGATCACCGTGCAGGGGGCTCGGTATCCTGAAAAGCTGGAGCAAATGACAGGACGCTAAGCGCGTTCAGGAATGATCGCGATCGGCGGCTCCCGCGAAGGGAGCCGTTTTGTATTCAGGAGATGGCGCAACTGGACACAAGGGAAGTGGCTTGATCACGCGTAACGTACAATGCGATTATTCGAATGGAACGCGCCCGGAGACCGGTTGGCACCTTCGCGCCATGTTCACACGATAAGCCCTGCCCGTAATGCTGTTCACCGGATCACTATGACAAAACCAGGAAGCAACGCGATCTTGCGGTGGCTCACGAAGCGAGACCTTCTGTTCATCGGGGTGGCATGCCTCGCGTATCTGGTTTCACTGCAACTTGGGTTGATTTTTCTGGCAGGTCCGGAAGAGATTGCGAGTTTCTGGCCGGCGGCCGGAGTGCTGGTGGCGGTTCTGCTTCTGCGTCCAGAACTAAGAGTGCCGATGCTGCTGGCGGCCGGGGCGACGGATTTTGTGTTTGAGGGATTCAGCCGGGGCGACCTGCTGGGGAGCTTTGGCTATTCACTGCCTAACATGCTGGAGTGCTGGCTAGGCGCGTGGCTGATTACGCGATTTGCCGGGCCGCGGCCAACGATGCGGCGGGTGCGCGAGGGGATTGGGACAGCCAGCTCGGCAATGCTGGCGGGCGGAGTGGGTTCGCTGGGCTCGGCGATGGTGGCCCGAAGCCTGGGACATGTAGCGACGCACTTTTCATTCGTGTGGTGGTTTGCGGATTCGCTCAGCATCCTGTTCCTGGTTCCAATTGCGATGACGGTTCGCGATCTGCTGAGCGGGTTTTCGCGAGTTCAATTCAGCTGGCGAAGCGTGGCGCGGGCTCTGCTGCTTGGGGCTGTGCTCATGGTGGTACTGGTCCTGATTCTTCAAATGAGGATTCAGCCGGAAATTGCCTCGGCATTCAGACCGTTCATCGTGGTGCTTCCGCTGTTGTGGGCGGCGGTGGAGTTTGGCACGATCGGGGTAGTGATTCTGACGGTGACCGGGGCGAGCGTCACCATCTTCCAGACTGCGCAAGGCGCGGGACTGTTTGCTTTCAGCGCGGATACGGCAACGAATGCGATTCTTCGGGCGCAACTGTTCTGGGCGACCTCATTCACGACGACGATGGTGATCGCGTCGATTCTGAATGAAGTGAAGGCCGCGCGCTGGCGGCAGGATGCTGCGGAGAGCGCGCTACAGATCAGCGAAGAGCGGTCGCGGCTGGCGCTGGAGAGCACGAGCGATGCGCTGCTGGACTGGCACCTGAAGACAGGGGATATTTATGTTTCGCCACGATACTTTGCGATGCTGGGCTTCGGGGCAAACGAGCGGAAAGAGATTGAGCTAGGCCTGAAGGCGCTGATTGAGCCGGGAGACGCGGAGGGAAACCTCCGCAGCATGGTGCTGTCCGCGCCGGGGGATGGCTCGACGTTTGAGAACGAGTACCAGGTGCAGAACAAGCAGGGCCAGCCGGTATGGGTGCAGTGCCGCGGCCGGATTGTGGAACGAACGTCCGACGGTGAGCCAGTTCGATTTGTGGGAGCGCTGCTGGACGTTACCGAGAGGAAGAGGGTGGCAGAGGAGCGCTCCGTGCTGGAACAGCAATTACGGCTGAGCACGGAGCGGTTGGAACTGGCGACGACGGGAGTCAACGACGGCATCTGGGATTGGGATAAGCGCAGGGGATCGGATTACTGGTCTCCGCGATGGTTGCAGATGCTCGGCTATGAAGAGGGCGAGTTGAAGCCGAGCGAAGAACAGTGGAAGCGGCTGATCCATCCGGGGGATTTGGAACGCGTGCAGACGGTATTTGCCGAGCACCTGGAAGGCCGGACGCCCTTTTACCAGGTCGAGTTCCGGATGCAGCACAAGGATGGGAGCTATCGCTGGATTCTTTCCCGAGGGCTGGCGACGCGCGATGAAAGCCAGAAGCCGGTGCGGGTTGCGGGGTCGCACACGGACATCACGGAGCGCAAACTGGCAGAGGCTGCCCTGGAGCAAAGCGAGCGACGGTTGCGTTTATTTGTGGAACACGCGCCGGCGGCGATTGCCATGTTTGACCGCGAGATGCGCTACCTGGTGGTGAGCCGCCGCTATCTGCTGGATTATCGCGTGGGAGAGCGGGACGTGGTGGGGCGACTCCACTACGATGTATTTCCGGACGCACCGGAACGCTGGAAGGAGGTCCATCAGCGCTGCCTGAACGGAGCGGTGGAGAAGAACGAAGAAGATGTATTTCGGCGCACGGACGGGTCAGAGGATTGGATCCAGTGGGAGGTTCGGCCATGGCACAAAGTCAGCGGCGAGATTGGTGGAATCATCCTGTTCAGCGAGGTGCTGACCGAGCGGAAGCGAGCTGAAAAGGCGCTGCAACAGGAGTCTGAGTTCCGCCAACTGGCGCTGGAGGCGTCCGCGCTGGGAGCCTGGGATTATCGCTTCGATATGGGGACGGTGTTCTGGGATGAGCGATGCCGGAATATGTTCGGGATTCCGAGAGGGAATCGTTTTGACTACGAGGAGGCGATCAGCCGAATTCATCCGGACGACCGGGAAGCGACGAAAGAGGCGGTCTCGCGGGCCATTTCCGGAGAAAAGGATGGGCACTACCTGCGTGAGTATCGAATCATATGGGACGACGGGTCAGTGCACTGGGTTGCGTCCTATGGGCGAGTGTATTTTGAAGGCGAGGGAGAGCACCGGAGGGCGGCAAGATTCATCGGTGTGAATATTGAAATTACGGAACGGAAGCGCGCCGAAGAAGAAAGGCTCTCACTGGAAGAGCAGTTGCGGCAGGCGCAGAAGATGGAAGCGGTGGGGAGGCTGGCGAGCGGCATTGCGCACGACTTCAATAACCTGCTGATGATCATTCGCAGCTACACCGAAATGTTGAAGGACAAACTGCTGGAGAGCGACAGCCTTCACAAGTACGCGGACGAGGTGCTGAAAGCATCTGCGCGCGCGGCGAGCCTTACGGGGCAGATGCTTGCGTTCAGCAGAAAGCAGATGCTCTCCCCGGTGGTTCTGAACCTGAATGCCGTGGTCAATGAGACGGCGGAGATGCTGAAGCGGTTGATTGGGGAAGATATTGAATTCCAGGTGAAGCTGGACGATCAGTTGTGGCCGGTTCAGGCGGACTCCGACCAGATTGGGCAAGTGCTGATGAACCTGAGCGTGAACGCCCGGGACGCGATGCCACGCGGAGGCAGGCTGACGATCAGGACGCAGAATCTTGCTGCGGCGGATTGCGCGGCGGAAAAGTGTCCGACTTATGTTGCGCCCCTGGATTATGTGAAGCTGTCGCTCACCGACAGCGGCACGGGGATGAGCAAAGAGGTGCAGGAGCACATGTTTGAGCCGTTCTTCACGACGAAGACCGTGGGGAAGGGGACAGGGCTGGGACTGTCCACGGTTTATGGAATTGTGAAACAGAGCGGTGGCTACGTGTGGGCAGAGAGCGAAACAGATCATGGCACGCGATTCAATATTGTGCTGCCGCGACGGCGTGAACACTGGATGGCCGCGGAGTCCTCAGGGGCGGCGAGATCGCAGCGGGGGACGGAAACGCTGCTGGTGGTTGAGGACGAAAATCCACTGCGGGAATCGATCTGCGAATACCTGCGGGGTCTGGGCTACACCGTGCTGGGGGCGGACTCGGGACCGCAAGCGCTGGCGGTTTGCAATCAACACAGCGGGCACATCGACCTGATGGTGAGCGATGTTGTGATGCCCAGGATGAGCGGCGGAGAACTGCTGCAACAATTGGAGAAACAACGTCCGGAGTTGAAGACGATCTTCATGTCAGGATATTCCGACGATGCGCTGGTGAGGCACGGAATGAGGGAGGCCGGAGTCTCATTTCTGCAAAAGCCCTTCAGCTTGAATACGCTGGCGGACAAAGTGCGCGACGTACTGGATGCGCTGAGGGCGCAATGAGCAACCAGCCGTGGAATTCATGACAGGAACGCGGCTTTGCCGTGCGATCGCCGCCGGCTGGCGTTGAATCCGGGATGGATCCGGACTACACTGGACCAAATCTCAGGAGCAGTGCTGCAGGCGCGCGGAATTCCTGCGCGGTTCGAGGCGCAATCGCCAGTGCGGGCTCACGATCCCATCCCGATGCCGAGTCCAAATCCGGGACGCATTCTTGTCGCTGACGACCACCCGGTGATTCGTATCGGGGTGAGAGCGATCCTTGCTTCATCGCCAAATTTTGAAGTGGTAGGCGAGGCGGGGGATGGGCGAACCACGCTTGAGCTGATTCGGAAACTGAAGCCCGACCTGCTGTTATTAGACCTCCGGATGCCGAATTTGCCGGGGCTGGAAACTCTCCGGAAGATCATGCAGCGCCCCGAGTTGCATGTGCGGACGGTGATGCTCACCGGCGAGATGGATCAGCGTGGAATTCTAGAAGCGCTACAACTGGGCGCCCGAGGCGTTCTACTGAAGGAAAGTGTGGCTTCCGATCTTGTGCTGTGCCTTGAATCCGTGATGCGCGGCGAACACTGGCTGAATGGCAATCGTGTCATCAACATGGTTCAGACGTTGCGCGATCTGATGGCTGAAGAGGAAGCTCCGGCGAAGAATAATTTTGGCCTGACCGCCCGTGAGATTTCGGTGATCCGCTACATTGTGGAGGGATGCACAAACAAGGATGTTGCGCGCGAGTGCGGAATTGCGGAAGAGACCGTGAAGCGTCACTTGAAGAACATCTTCGATAAGACGGGCGTGAGCAGCAGATTGGAACTCGCGATGTTCGCTCTGCACCATTCCGTTGTAAAGGAATCCGGATTACCACTGCGCTGACTTGTGAATGACATTGCGTGGCGAACACCCACCAGTGCCAGTTGCGCCGGGTGCCAGCGTGGTCTTTCCCCATCCGCTAAAGACAACCACCCGGGAGTTGAAAAACTCCCGGGTGGGGCACATCAAGCGAGACGAGAGGTTCCAGGGCCTAAGATAGAGCGAGAGGGTCCAACTCCAACCCTGCCGGTTTGAACTGCTCACCTGCTCTACCGGAGCGTGAATTCCGACGATGTTCCCGCCGGATTGCTTACCGTGACGGATGCTGGACGTGTGGCCGCATCCGCCGCGGAGATCGTCACTGCCAGGGTTTCCGAATCGGCGTACATCGTCGTCCGGTTTGTTGCGTTCCAAAGCGCCGCCGAGCCCGCAACAAAATTCGTACCCAGCACCGACACCGCATGATTTCCGCTGCCATCGGCCTGCACGGCCACGGAAGCTCCGGTGACCGTCGCTACCGGAGTGGCGCTCATCACCACCAGCGGCACGGAAGCCGAAGTTGCTGGCGAGGCACCCAGGTTCACCACCGCCACCGCCCCCAGGCCTTCGCCCGCAATGTCGGTTGCAGGAATCGTCGCTGTCAATTGCGCGCTGCTCACAAACGTTGTTGCTCTCACCTGTCCTTTCCACAGTACCTTCGAGGATGCCGCGAAGTTTGCTCCGTTTACTGTGAGCGTGAACGCTGCGCCGCCCCTGGTTGCACGGTTTGGAGCAAGCGAAACTACCAATGGCAGCGCCGGGTTGTACACCACCAGCGCAAAGCTTCCGCTCGACGCCAGATCCACCGCATCTCCGCCATAATTTGCGGTTACCGTGTCTTCACCCAATCCCAGGCCATTGGCGGCTGTCGCCTGCACCGCGAGCGTTGCCACACCGGAGACCAATGTTGCCGTTGGAGTCCCCGATGAAGCTGACACGACCGCTGTCAGCGTCGCCAGGTCTCCTGCGGCCACCGGGGCACCCGACACAGTAACGGTTGGCGACAGGAGCGCCAGGATTGTCAGGGTTCCCGGAGTGCTGCTGAGGTTGTAGTTGTTCAACCTGTTCTTCGGGTCGCTCAAGGTTGCCGTGACCGGATAGTTCCCCACGGGCGATCCCTGCACTGCCGTCGTCGCGTAGCTGGCGGTGATTCCGTCCCCCGCAATGACGCCCTGCAATGTGCCCTCCAGCACCGGCACCGGTTGCCCATAGTAGATTGCATAACTATTTGCGCCAGCCACCAGTGTTGCCCTGTTGACCGTAAGCGAAACGCTCGCCCCGGCCCCCGTGTAGTCCACCGCATCGTCAGGAGTAAACGTCACAGACAAGGCCTGCACGCCCGCATCCAGCACCGCACCGAGCGAGGGGGTGTAGCGGAACTTTCCGGCCACCCCGCCACTCGTCGCGTTCAATTGGGCCGAAGTGAGCGCTGTCCCATAGGCAATCGCCGCAGGTGTCGGCCATGTGATCGAAGGGGTTGCCGGATCGACCGTGAGGGTCCCGTTGACGAAGGTGAAGGTGTAGTTATCGGCCTTCAGTGTGCCTGGCGCCACGGTGATGTTGTAGCTGCCAACCGCGCTCGTCGCGTCGGCCGTCGTGCTCAGCGCGGCCTCGCCCGTAAGCACGGCCGCACTTTCGCCGTTCACGAATCCGCTCAGCTTGCAGGTAAACGTCGGATTGGCTTGCCCGAAGCTGCGCGAAACAGAATCCGCCTTCACCTGCAGGCTGGCCGGAGTTACGTTGATGGTGGCCGACGCCGTTTGTGTCGAGTAGGTTGAGGTGTCTGCCGGAGTGAAGGTGACGGTCAGGTTGCGGGCTCCTACCGGAAGCACCGTGCCCGCGGCCGGATCGTAGGTAAACGTGCCGTCGATCTTGCTTGCACCATAGGTTGCCGTGGCATTCAGTTGCGAGTTGCCAAGCCTGGTGCTGTAAACAATGTCCGATGGCGTCGCCCAGGCAATCACGGGAGCGATTTTGTTCACTGTCTCCACCGACACGGCCGAACTGCTGCCGGCAAAGTATCCCGAGCCGTCCACATATTTTGCGCTGATGCTGTGCGAACCGGCAGCCAGCGATGACGTTGTGATGGCGGCAACCCAGGGCGCACTTGGGCTCAGGGAGCTCGTTCCCAACAGGCCAGCGCCGTCGTAAAACTCGACGCTGCCGGTCGGAGCCTGCGCGCTCGCGTCGAACCCGGAGGCGTTCACCGTGGCCGTAAAGGTCACAGGCTGGCCCACGTTGACGCTAAGCCCGGAAACCGCAAGCGTTACTGCTGTGGTATCCGAGGTGACAGAATGCGACACCGTGGACGAGGTGCCTGCTGCGTAGATTGCGTCTCCGCCATACATCGCGTAGATGGTGTGCGAGCCGGGCGCAAGCGTTGCCGTGCGGAACTCCAGCGGAGAACTGCAAGCGCTGCCGCTGAGAGTTACCGGAGATCCTGCGGCCACACCATCCGCATAGAACTGCACCTGTCCAGTGGGGCAGGGAGTCGTGGCCATCGCCAGATCAAAGTACGCCAGGTTGCCATAGGGCGAAGGCTCGGGCATACCGGTCAGCAAGGTCAGGCCCAGCGCCGGGTCTGCCTGCGTGATGGTCAGCGTCCCGGTAGCTTCTCCCGTGAAGTTGGCATCGCCCACCACCGCGTGAACCGCATAGGTGCCGGGATTGGCAGGAGCCAGCGATGTGGGGCCGTAGCTCGTTCCGCTCGCCCCCGTGTACGTAAGGGAAACACTCAGCATTGTTGGAACTGTTGCGACCGTAACGGTCCTGGGGGTGCCGTTGTAGGCCTGGGTTGTGCCGCTGAGGGTGACCAATGCACTTGCCTGGCTGATGACGAACTGTGCCGTGTTGTAAGTGACGTTGTAGTTGGCGAGCACGCCTGCCGGACTGAGTGCAGCGTTGATGGAGTAGGGACTGCCTGCCACCGTCTCCCCGGCCGTGCGCGTGTAAGTTGCGCTTACGTTATCACCTGCGAGGAAGCCGCTCAGCGTTCCTGTCAGCGCCGGGTCTGCCGCGCCATAGGTCTTACCCGCCGAATCCGGAACGACGGTTGCATTCTGTCGAGCCGCGTTTACTCTGGCGGTGTCTGAGGAGGCGCTCTTGTAGTTGCCGTCCGCTGCCTTGCTGGCCGTAACCGCGCACGTGCCGAGTGCGCCCGTCATGGTCACCACTCCGGTGCTGGCATTTGCCGAGCAGGGACCGGTCGCCGCGAATGTTACACCGCCACTACCGCTGCCTCCCGTACTGCTTACCGTGAAGCTTGTGCCATAGGCCTGCGCCGCCGACGGCATTCCGGAGATGTACAGCGGGGCCTGCGAAGCCTGGGCAATCACATCGTCCACCGTGCCGCTGGCGTCGTTGTAGTTGACGCCACCGTGGAAGCTCCATCCGTCACTGAAGCTGCCGCTGCTGGTGTGTGCCGTGCCGCTCAGGTCCAGGTTTGCGCTTAAATCTTCCCCGGCCACGCCCATCGCCGTACCCGTGGCGCTGTGCGCGCTTCCATCGTAGGTTGTGCTGTATGGCGTCACGCTGATGTTTGCCGCCGCCTTTTCAATGACGAGCGTGAACTGCTGCGTGAGGGCTAGCCCGCTTCCATCGGCTACGCTGATGGAGAACGTGAAAGTTCCCGCCGCCGTTGGCGTACCGCTCACCGTGTCCGTGGCCAGCGTTAATCCTGCGGGAAGTGAACCGCCGTCGGCCATGGCAAACAAGGCAGTCCCAGTTCCTCCTGTCAGCATCAATTGCTGGCGGTACGCACGCCCATAGACACCGCCCGGCAGCGTGGCCGGGGTGATCTGCGCCCCAGTCCCGCTCAGCGGAACTATCTGTGTTGCGTAGTTGGCGTTCAGGTTGTTGTCGCTCACGCGGAGCGCCAGCGTCGGATCGGTGGCGTAGGAAACCGCCCCGGCCGTCATCGGAGCAAAACGAACCTGGTAGCTGCAACTTGCTCCCTGCGCCAGCGTCCCCGGCAAGGAACTGGCAGCGGAAAGCAGTGGGCAGGTTGAGGTGGCGTCGAGGGTGAAGCCGCTGCCCAGAGCCGGGTTGCTGCCGTCCGTTGGAACTGCAAAGGCCAGGCTCGCGTTGCCGATATTGGTCATCGTCACCGGCTGCGGACTGTCGCTGCTGGTCACTCCAACCGGCGACGTTGCAAAGGTCACCGGCGCAGCATCGGCCACGTCCACTTTGCGGATCAGGTTGTCGCTTTCCACAAGGTAGAGGTTTCCCGCGGGGTCCAATGTAATGTCGGAGGGAGTGAGCAACTGGGCGCTGGTTGCAGGGACGCCTTCGCCACCGTAGCCGCCGACAGGAATCCCCTGCGGATTCGTAAACGAGGCGTTCCCTGCAACGATGTGAATCAGACCATCGGGTGTGACTTTGCGGATCAGGTTGTTGCCGGAGTCTGCAATGTAAACGTTTCCGGCGGCGTCCAACTTCACATCAACAGGGAAGTTCAGTTGGGCGCTGGTAGCCGGGATTTCGTCGCCGTTGTAGCCACCGGGTTGATCCGGGTTCAGGTTGCCAGCAAAAGTGCTGATGGTGCCATCCGGAGTGACTTTCCGAATTGTGTTGCCGAGAAAGTCGGAGATATACAGGCTGCCCGACCCGTCGAATGCAACCGCCGAAGGGCCGGATAAGCCTGCGCTGGTTGCCGGACCTCCGTCTCCCACAGGGTTCAATCCAAGGCTGTAATTGCCGGCAACTGTGTTGATGTTGCCGTCCGACGTAACCTTGCGAACCACGTAATTGTTCATGTCGGAGATATACAGATTTCCTGCTCCGTCCACCGCTACGCCTACGGGCCAGTTTAGCTGGGCGCCGATCGCCGGACCACCGTCGCCGCTGTATCCCGGGCCGAGATCGTAGCTGCCCGCCACAGTCTTGATCTGGCCATCGAAGGTTACTTCGCGAATCACGTTGTTAGAACCGTCGGCAACATAGAGGTTGCCCGCGCCATCCAGAGCAATTGCCAAGGGCCAGTTCAGTTGTGCGCTGGTGGCGGGTCCGCCATCGCCGCTGTAGCCATTTCCGAGCGCGTAGTTGCCGGCGATGGTTTTGATATTGCCGTCCGGAGTAATCTGGCGCACGACGCAGTTCATGTTATCAGAGACGAACAGATTTCCAGCTTGATCGGCGACCACACCGAAGGGGCTGTTCAGTTGTGCGCTGGTAGCGGGTCCGCCGTCGCCTCCAAAGCCGCCTCCGAGGCCGTAGTTGCCGGCGAAGGTGCTGATGGTTCCCGGCGTAAACACGGCCTGCGGGCCGTCGCCGATGCCGTGCAGGTAAGCAGTGGCAAGTACCTTGCCAGTCGTGTCTTTGAGGAGCACCGCGCCGGAGCGCAGGCCGGGGTAGCGAGCGGTGAGAACCACGTTCACGGTACAGGAATCCGCAGCGCTGTACGTGTGGGTGATGGCGCAAGTTCCGGTCCCCGTGTTGTTGAAGTCGAGGCCGGTTGCACCCTGGGTTACCACCGCGATGCTGCCCAGGCGGCTTGCAGAATCAAAGGTGAAGCTGACCGGAACCGTCGCGCTGGAAGAGCCGACGCTGACGGTTCCAAGATCGTACGCGGGGGCCTGAGGGTGCGACGAAGCAGCGGAGATTGTCAGCACGCCCGGAATGATTGTTACGTTGTAATTCGACAGCACCGAAGTTGGGTTGGCGGCCACCGTAGCCGCAATCGCATACGTCCCCGCCGGGCTTTCCGAGGTTGCCATCGTGGTGTAGCTCGCACGGATGTCGTCATTGTTGACTACGCCGCTGACCACTCCTGAAAGCAGCGGGAGAGCGTCGCCGTAGGCCATCACGGCGTTGGCGGCCACAACCTGCAATCCAGTTTGGTTGACCAGGATTGAAGTGGTTGCGGTCTGCGTGGTGAAGTCGGTTGAGTCCGTAGGAGTGAAGGTGACAGACAGCATCTGCGTACCCGCTCCAAGCACTGTGCCTGCCGCAGGTGTGTAGCTGATGGTGCCCGCAACTCCACCGCTGGTGGCGTTGAGTTGGATCGCGCTCAACGCGGTGCCGTAGGTGATTGCTGAAGGCGGTGCCCAGGTGATGGTTGGCGTAGCCTGGTTTACAAGCAGTGAAACCGAGGCCGTCGCCGTTGTATAGCTGGTGGTGTCGGATGGAGTGAAGGTGACAGACAGCGTCTGCGTGCCGACACCAAGTACCGTGCCCGCCGCGGGAGTGTATGCATACGTGCCTGCAACCGGGCTCGATGCATTCAACTGCGTCGTGCTCAGCGCGGTGCCGTAGGTGATGGCGGCAGGCGTTGCCCAACTGATGGTTGGCGTCGCCGGGGAAACCGAGAAGGAACTCGCACCGGAGGTGCTGCCGCCCAAGTAGCTATCGCCGGGGTAGGCGACGGTCAGGGTATTGGCACCGACGGGCAGTGAGCTGATGACCAGCGTTGCCGTGCCCGCGTTCAGCGTTCCCGTGCCAAGAACCGTCACTCCGTTGGAGAAGGTCACGGTTTCGCCATCGGTGCTGTGGTCCTGGGCAGTCGAGGGACTCAGTGCCGCCGTCAGGGTGACTGCCTGGCCGCAGGTGCTCGAGGTTGGGCTTGCGCTGAGCGAGATTGTGCTTACAACGGAGGTGCCGGCAAGCGAGGTGGAGGTAGATGTGCTGGAGCTATAGATCGTATCGCCCGGGTAGGTGGCAACCACCGCGTGGGTGGAAGTTCCACTGCCCGCAGGGGCGATCCCGCTCACGCTGGCCGTCGCCTGCAGCGTCCACTGATTCAGATAGACGTCGATGGTGTTGATATCACCGTTGGCAACCACGAAGTCCGGGATTCCGTCGCCGTTGAAGTCTCCCACGGCGACTACGTAGCCACCACCGTCGTTATCGTTGAGCGAGGTCTGCGGCTGGAAGGTGCCGTCGCCGTTGCCGAGAAGAACGCTGACGGAGTTCGCCATGTAGTTGGTGACGACAAGATCTGCGATTTTGTCCCCATTGAAGTCTCCCACTGCTACCCCGATGGGTCCGTATCCCACCGTATAGGTGGTCTGGGGTTGGAAGGTGCCGTCCCCTTTGCCGAGGAGAACACTGACCGTGGCGTTGCCATTGTTGGAAACCGCAAGGTCCGGAATCCCGTCGCCGTTGAAGTCTCCCACGGCAACGCCATTGGGATTGTTGCCCACCGCATAGGTGGTCTGATCCTGGAAGGTGCCGTCTCCCTGACCAAGAAGAACGCCCACCGTATTGTCATACTGGTTGGTAACCGCAATGTCGGGCTTCCCGTCCCCGTTGAAGTCTCCTACCACGGCCTGGTATCCGCCCGACACCATGGCATAGGCAGTCTGGGGTTGGAAGGAGCCATCGCCCTTGCCCAGAAGAACGCTGACTCGGTAGTCGCCACTGTTGGCGACCACAAGGTCGGGAATCCCGTCCCCGTTGAAGTCGCCCACTGCGACTGAGTAGGGGTAGGCCCCTACATCGTAGGTGGTCTGGGGTTGGAAGGTACCGTCTCCCTTGCCGAGAAGAACGCTCACGGTAAAGTCATATTGATTGGCGACCGCAAGGTCCGCAAATCCGTCCCCATTGAAGTCGCCCACTGCCACGTAGTAGGCACCACTCCCCACGGCATAGGTGGTCTGGGGTTGAAAAGTGCCATCCCCATTGCCGAAAAACACGCTCACCGTATTGTCCCCAGAGTTAGCAACGGCAAGGTCAGAGATCCCGTCGCCGTTGAAGTCTCCGGCTGCGACCGCGGCGGCACCGTTGCCTGTGGTATAGGAGGCCCCTCCGGCAAAACTCTGCTGCGGAGTGCCATTGCCGAGAGCGGCGCTGCCCAGCAAATAGTTGCCGTTCGAGGTATCGAGGAAGTGGACATTCGAGGTCGGCGCAGTGCTGCCGCCCTGCCAGGTCACAGCCGCCGTCAGGGTGTAGTTCCCCATGGAACCGCTCTGCGCAATCGTCGTCGAGGTGGCGCCGCCGGTCACACTGAAATTCACTGCGGACGAGGAACTCGGCGCGTAGTCAGCCGTACCGGCAAAGACCGCTTTGATGCTCACCGCTCCGAGGCCCGGACGGAGCTTCAACGATGCCGTGCCGTCCGCAGTCAACTGCGCGGTGCCGAGCAGATGCGAGTCCGTGCAGAAGGCTGCGGTTGCGTCACAGAAGTTTACCTGCCCCTGGGTGGTGCCAGCCCCGATTGATTGCACTGCCGCCGTCACGGTCACCGCTGTTCCGGTGGGCACCGAGGTGACACCAACTCCACCCGCCGTCACCGCAAGCGCGGTGGTTGTGGGCGCCTGGGAGATGGTCAGCGTGCCCATCGCCGTGCCCTGGCCGTAGTTGGGATCATTGCTGGTGAAGGTGCCGGTCACGGCGTAGCTGCCCACCGGGGTCTCACTCATGGGAGCAATGCTCCAGCTTCCGGCTACACTAACGCCGCCTGCGCCCACGGCAACGCCGGTACAACTGTGCGCGCTGCCATCGTAGGGTAGATTGGGGCAGACGAGCGACAGCGTGGGCGGATACTTCAAGTTCACCAAGGTAGCCGGCGAGGTGCTGGGCAGATATATCGCATCTCCGGGATAGGAGGCGAATACCGAGTGAGTGGAGGGGGCGCCGCCCATGGGCGCTATCCCTGTCACGCTGGCAGTCGCCTGCATGCTCGACCGGTTCAGGATGACGTTAGCAATACTACCCATCCAGTTGGCAACTGCCAGGTCCGGAAGTCCATCGCCGTTGAAGTCGGCCACCGTGAGCTGGTAGCTGGAGCTCCCCACCCCGGGAATGGTCAAGCCCGGCACCAGGAAGGTGCCGTCCCCGCGACCGGAGAAGATGCTCATCGAATTGTCGCCATTGTTGTTGACGGCAAGGTCTGGAATCCCATCGCCATTGAAGTCTGCGACGACAACGGAAATGGGATTGCTCCCGGCCGCTAAGGTGGTCTTCATCTGGAAGGTGCCATCCCCTCGGCCCAGTAGAACGCTGAGCGTATTGTCATGTACGCTGGCGACCGCCAGGTCAAGAGTCCCATCCCCGTTGAAATCTCCCACCGCGATCGACCAGTCGCCGATTCCGACCGCATACGTGCTCTGCGCCTGGAAGGTACCGTCCCCATTCCCAAGGAGAATGCCTACTGTGGCTTCATTCGCGTTGGCGACTGCCAGGTCCAAAAGCCCGTCCCCGTTGAAGTCTCCCACCGCAACTGCGTAGGGCCCATTTCCCACGGCAGAGGTGATCTGAGGCTGGAAGGTGCCATCTCCGTTGCCAAGAAGAACGCTAACTGTCATGTCATCGTGGTTGGGCACCGCAATATCCAAAATTCCGTCGCCGTTGAAGTCACCTACGGCAGCCATGAGAGGCCAATTTCCCAGCGCATACTCAGTTCGAGGCTGGAAGGTGCCGTCTCCATTGCCAAGAAGAATCGCTACGGAAGAGTCCGCAGAGTCAACAACCGCGAGATCCAGAATCCCGTCGCCATTGAAATCTGCCACGAGGACCGACGTGGGGTAGCGCCCCGCCACAATTTGGGCGGGCGCCGAGAAGGTGCCGTCGCCATGGCCAAGAAGAACGCTCACTTTACTCGAAGTTATATTGTCGATTACCAGGTCAGGAATGCCGTCTCCGTTGAAGTCTCCAGATGCGATTGAGACGGACTGCCCTCCTATTGCATACGAGACGGGCGTCGCAAAGCTGAGGATCGGAGTATTGGTCCCCAGGGCCGCGCTGCCCAGCGAGTAGTCACCGTTCGATGCGTCGAGGAAGCTCACCACACCGGTAGGCGCGAGTTGGCTGCCTTGGCCGGTAACGGTCGCCGTGAGGGTATAGTTCCCCACATCGCCGCTCGCAGCAATCTCAGCCGAGGAGGCTCTGACCCCGGTAACACTGAAACTGGAGGCTGAAGATGCACTTGGCTGGGAGTTAGTGGTCCCGGTAAAGACTGCCTTGACGCTCGATACACCAAGGCGCGGACGCAACTTCAGCGTCGCCGTTCCGCCCGAGGTCAACTGCGCCGTGCCCAGCAGATGCACGTCCGTGCAATGCAGAGCCGAGGCGTCACAGAAATTCACCTGGCCACGCGTGACCCCTGCTCCACCGGCCTGCACCGAGGCGGTCAACGTCAGCACCGTGCCGGCGGGCACCGTCGTGGCAGCCACTCCGTCAGCCGTCACCGTCAGGGTTGTTGCGGAGGCGGGCACATCGATCTTCTGCGTGCCTGATGCCGTGCCGCCCAGGTAGTTCGGGTCGCCGCTGGTAAAGATTCCGGTCACCGGGTAACTGCCCACGTTGGTCTCACTGGCAGGGAGGAAGCTCCACGTCCCGGCGACATCCACCTGGCCTACGCCCTTGGCAGAGCCGGCGCAACTGTGGGGGCCGCCGTCGAAAGCCACCTCTGGGCAGATCAGGGTCAGCACCGGCGTTGCCGGGATGACCGCCAACGAGACCGAAGCGATCGCCGTGCCGTAGCGGGTGCCATCCGCAGGCGTGAAGGTGGCGGACAGCGTCTGCGTCCCCGTGCCCAGCAGCGTGCCCGCCGCAGGTGTGTAGGCAAAGGTGCCCGCAACTCCGCCGCTGGAGGCGTTGAGTTGCGTCGCGCTCAGTGCCGTGCCGTAGGAGATTGCGGAAGGAGTTGCCCAGGTGATCGTCGGAGTCACAACGACGCCGGTTCCGCTCAGCGGCACCGTCTGGATCGCGTTCGTATTCAGGCTGTCGTCGTTCACCAGCATCGACGCCGAGATTGCACCCGTAGCCGTCGGAACAAAGTCAACCATGTAGCGGCAGATTGCACCCGGTGCCAGCGTCCCCTGCAATGCGCTTGAGGCCGTCAACACCGGACACGTCGAACTTCCGTCGAGTGCGAATCCGCTGCCCAGGCTCGGATTGTTTCCGTCTGGCGGAATTGCAAATGCAAGGCTCGCGTTGCCGATGTTGGTTATCGTTACAGTCTGTGGACTGTCGCTGCTGGTGCTGCCAACCGGCGACGTTGCGAACGTCAAGGATGGGCCGTCCGACACGTTCACCTTGCGGATGAGCGAGTTGTCCCAATCGGCAAAGTATAGATTTCCAGCGGAGTCCCACGTAAGGGCCGCAGGCCATCCAAACTTCGCGCCGGTCAGCGGCAACCCATCGCCGGAGTTCCCTGAAGCTGGTTTCCCGTTCGAATCCACCGAGCGGGCTATGGTGTTCACAACTCCATCGGGCGTGACCTTGCGAATCGCGTAATTGT
>CAILAZ010000279.1 GCA_903832295.1 uncultured Acidobacteriota bacterium | reverse complement strand
CGCGGAGGCGGTCGAGCACGGTGTTGGAGACCGGGGTGAAGATGGTCAACTGCACGGGGCCGGATTTGTCTGCCTTGGGCGCGAGCTGGGTGGTGGCCTGGTGCTCGGCGTTCTCATGCTGGTGGAGCACCTCGCGGGCGCGGGCGATGACCTCAGCGGGGAGGCCGGCAAGTTTGGCGACCTCGATGCCGTAACTCTTGTCTGCCGCGCCAGCGGAAACCTTGCGTAGAAAGACAATGCTGCCGCCGGTCTCCTTCACGCTGACGTGGTAGTTCTTCACGGAATCGAGCAGCTCTTCCAGCTCGGTGAGCTCGTGGTAGTGGGTGGCGAAGAGCGTTTTAGCGCGGCTGTGCTGGTGGATGAATTCGACCACCGCCCAGGCGATCGCCAGCCCGTCATAGGTGGCCGTGCCGCGCCCGATCTCGTCGAGGAGGATGAGCGAGCGCGAGGTGGCGGTGTTGAGGATGGCGGCGGTCTCGGTCATCTCAACCATGAAGGTGGAGCGGCCGCGCGCAAGATTGTCGGAGGCTCCAATGCGGGTGAAGATGCGGTCCACGGTGGAGAGCCGGGCGCGGGTGGCGGGGACGAATGAGCCCATCTGCGCCATGAGCACGATGAGCGCGGTCTGCCGCAGGTAGGTGGATTTGCCTCCCATGTTGGGGCCGGTGATGAGCAGGATCGATTGCCGGGCGGCGTCGAGGTAGAGATCGTTGGGGACAAAGCGGTCGTTTGAGCCCGTGAGCTCGGGCTGCTCGATGACCGGGTGGCGGCCTTCGGAGATCTCCAGCAGGGGAGTGCTGTCGTCAAACTGCGGGCGGCAGTAGTTGCGCAGGGCGGCGAGGTGGGCGAAGGCCAGCAGCACATCGATTTCCGCCACGGCGAGCGCGCTCTGGCGGATGCGGCGCGACTCGGAGGCGATGGCCTGGCGCAGCTCGGCAAAAAGGCGGCGCTCGATCTCGACGATCTTCTCCTCGGCGGCCAGCACCTTGCTCTCGTACTCCTTCAGCTCGGGAGTGGTGAAGCGCTCGGCTCCCACCAGGGTCTGCTTGCGCTCGTAGTCGGCGGGGGCGTGATGCAGGTTAGATTTACTGATCTCGATATAGAAGCCGAAGACGTTGTTGAACTTCACCTTCAGCGAGTTGATGCCGGTGCGCTCGCGCTCGCGCTGTTCGATCTGCGCGATGTAGTGCTTGCTGTTGCGGCTGATGTCGCGGTACTCGTCAAGCTGCGGATCGAGCCCGCCCTGGATGACTCCGCCATCGTTGAGCGTGATTGGCGGCTCGGGCAGGATGGTGCGCTCGATGCGCTCGCGCACGTCGGCCAGTTCGTCCAGCAGATCGGTGAGCGCGGCAAAGCGCGTGGCAGGGAAGTGGTCCAGCGCCCGGCGGACCAGCGGAAGCCTTGCGAGCGAAGCCCCCAGTGCAAGGACGTCGCGCGGATTCGCCGTCTCCAGGGTGATGCGGCTGAGCAGACGCTCGATGTCCATGATGCCGTCCAGCCCTCGGCGCAACTCTTCGCGATGAATGATGCTGGCCAGTGCCGCCGCCACGGCGTCAAGGCGGTGGTCGATTTCGGCAACATCGATGGACGGGCGCAGCATCCACGAGCGCAGCAGTCGCTTGCCCATCGGGGTGAGGGTGTGGTCCATGGCGCGGAAGAGAGTCACCGCATCGCCGGTGCCGGCGAAGAGCGGCTCAATCAGTTCCAGGTTGCGCACGGTCACCGCATCGAGGATGAGGCAGTTCTGGCGCTCGTAGTAGCTGATGCGGTCCACGTGGTCCAGCGAGCCGCGCTGGGTCTGCTTCGCATAGTGCAGGATGGCTCCGGCGGCGCAGGCGGCGGCGTTGTGATTGGCCAGCCCGTAGCCCTCCAGAGAGAGCACGCCGAAGTGATTTTCCACCAGAGGGATTGCATAGTCAGAGGAGAAGATCCAGTCATCGAGGGCGGTCTCGCTCCAGCGCGCATAGGGGGCAAGCTCGGTGGAGGCCATGCGGGGCGCGGCCGCAGCGGCTGCGGGAGACATTGTGGATGGCTGCGACAGGCTGGGCTGAGGCGGGGCGGCAAACAGCGGCAGCGAGACGGCATAGAGCAACTCGCGAGGGCGGAGCGTCTGCAGTTCGTCGGCGACGCGGCGGTCGGCATCTGGCCCGCTGAATTCGGTGGCGCGAAATTCTCCGGTGGAAAGGTCGAGGGCAGCAAAGCCAACGGTGGTCACGTGGCGCGCGATGGCGCAAAGAAAATTATTCTCCTCCGAGCCAAGCTGCGAGTCGGCGGCCGTGCCCGGCGTGACGACCCGCGTAACCTCGCGGCGCACCAGCTTCTTGGTGAGCTTGGGGTCTTCCACCTGGTCGCAGATGGCGACCTTGTATCCCTTGCGGATGAGCTTGGAGATGTAGCCCTCGGCGGCGTGGTAGGGAACGCCGCACATGGGGAGCGCAACACCGTCCACCTTCTGGCGCGAGGTCAGGGTGATTTGAAGCTCGCGCGCGGCGGTCACGGCGTCGTCGAGAAAGAGCTCGTAGAAATCTCCGACGCGAAAAAAAAGCAGCGCCGTGGGGTGCTCTTTCTTGATCGCGGCGTGCTGCCGCATCAGCGGTGTGGAGGCTTCACTCATGGATAAATTTCTGGGTCTCAAAAGGCCGAGTATAGCAGAGCCGCAGCCCGGGACGCGGGTATCTCACGGCCTCT
>CAILAZ010000278.1 GCA_903832295.1 uncultured Acidobacteriota bacterium | reverse complement strand
CTACACGACGCTCTTCCGATCTCATCGGAGACCTCGGCGAACTCCGCCGCCGCCACGGCTTCCTCTCAGTCCTCGTCCGCATCCTCTCCAGCGGCGCTCTCTTCGGCGGAATCTTCTTCATGGCCATCGCCTTCTTCACCAACCTCATCGGACTCTCCTGGGCCGACCTCAGCCTCATGGGTCCAGCCTCCGCCGCCCTCACCTTCGTCGCCAACGCCATCGGAGCAAAGTTCTTCCTGCGCGAAAATGTTGACCGCCGCCGCTGGTTTGCCACCCTCTTCGTCTGCTTCGGAATGTTCCTCCTCACCCGCTCCTGACTGCGTAGTGTAGGATTCTCCTGAGTCCACTCCCCACTTAACCCACGGCCTGTCTGGCCTTGACCTCCGTTTCTGTAAGGAAAGGAGCACTTCCTATGGATGTCGGTATCCCTCTCGGAATCATCATTGGCTTTGTTCTCTGGTTCATCGTGCGCTGCATCGTCGGCGGAATTTACACCGTGGACCAGAATGAGCGCGCCGTAAAAACCAGCTTCGGACGCGCCGAGCGCCTCCCCGGAGCCACTACTCTTGACAACCCCATCTCCGCCGCCCTGGACGACGATGAAAAGCAGCGCTACCAGTATCCCCAGGTGCGCGTCATCATGCCCGGAGGCCCTTACTTCAAGCTCCCCTGGCAGAAGATCTACAAAGTTTCCATCGCCACCCAGACCGTCAACATGGCATTTGATCCCGAGATCACCGGAGCCAACCAGGGCGGCACCATCGTCGAAGCCGTCACCAAGGATCAGCTCAACACCGGGCTCACCGGCCAGATTCGCTATCACATCTCCGAGCGCAATCTCTACGCCTATCTCTTCGGCGTAAAGAATCCCATCGCTCACGTCATGGGATACTTCGTCTCCGTCCTCCGGGAGCGCATCGCCACCTTTGAGGCGCCGCCCGATCCCACCAACGCCGCTGCCGCCGGAATCTCCATCAACGATCTCCGCAAAAATCTGCGCGACCTCAACGAGCACATGGACAAGGAGTGCAACTCTTCCGATGCCCGCTACGGCATCGTCCTTGATGCCTCGCTCATCACCGGCATTGATCCTCCACCCGAGGTCGAATCCGCCCTTGCCGCCATCAACACCGCGCACAACATGGTCTCCTCTGACATCAGTCTCGCCCAGGCCACCGCTGACCAGCGCATCGAGCAGTCCAAGCGCGCTGCTGAGATTGAAACTCTCAAGGCGCAGGCCGAGGTGCAACCTCTCGTCTCCCTCGCCAGCCAGCTCTCCGAGCTCAAGAGCACTGGCGAAGGCGCTCTCCGCGCTTACGTCCGCAACGTCCGCCTCGGACTCTTCGGCCAGACCCAGCAGGTCGTCATGGAGACCAAGCGATGATCACCGCCATCTCTGCCGTTCTTGCGTTTCTCCTCTGCTTTGTCGCCGTGCCGTTCCTCCTCGGCGTCCTCAGCTTTTTCGGCCTCTACACCATCGTCGAGGAGGGCCGCTGCCAGGTCTATGTCCTCTTCGGCAAGGTCGTCGCCATCATCAGCGAGCCCGGACTCCACATCCTGCTCTTCAAGCTCGGCCTCAAGGCTCCCATCGTCCGCTGGATGGGCCAGTTCTACATCCTTGACATGCGCATTGACCAGCAGTACCTCCGCAGCCAGTCGGTCAACTCGGAGGAGGGAGCGCCCATGGGCATCGGCATCTGGTATGAGATGTTCATCAGTGACGCCGTCGCCTTCCTCTTCAAGAACTCCGATCCCCGGGGCTCCCTCGCCGCCAACGTCAGCAACTCCACCGTGCGCTGCCTCAGCAATATGAAACTGGCAGACATGCTGCAAACCCGCCACGCCATGAGCCAAACCGTGCGCGCCGAGGTCTCGCCCCAGTCCCACGAGTGGGGATACAAGCTCGGCTCCGTCTATATCCGCAAGGTTCACTTCCGTGACGTGCAGATGATCAAGCAGATCGAGGAGAAGGTGGTCAACCGTCTCCGCCAGGTCACCTCGTCCATCAAGCAGGATGGCTCCAACCAGGTCAGCATCATCACCAGCACTGCCGAGCGCCAGGCCGCCGTCGAGTTCGCCAAGGCCGCCGCCATGCGCCCCCGCATCGTCGGTGACGCCCTCAACAAGGTCGTAGCAGACCCCGAGGTCGAAGCCGCCATGTTTGAAATTTTGGAGATTCAGAAGCTCGTCGAGAGCAAAGCCAAAATCACCCTCGTCCCCGAGCACTACGGCGTACTTCCCGAACTGCTCGCCACCTCAACCCGCGCTCCGCAACCCGCCGCGCCGCCTGACCCACGCCAGAAGTCAGCGGGAGCATAGACAAAACGGCGGTGGTCGCGCTCAACTGCGCAGCCACCGCCGTTATCCATCCCTCTCACCGCCGGAACAGGTAGCTCAACTTCACAAACAACTGCCGTCCGTCATTGCTCAGCCGGTCGCGCGTGCGCAGCACCCCGTTGCCGTTCGGGTCGCATTCATTGGAACCCGCCACGTGCTCGCACACTCCCGGCGCGATGTTCTCCAGGTTCGTGTTGTACCCCACGTAAATCGCCGTCCCCGGATGCAGCAGGTAGGTGAACAGCACGTCGAAGTTCAACGCCTTCGTCGTCTGCAAAGAGGAGTACTGCGGGTTTGCCAGCAGCCCGTTGTACTGCGTAATCAGCCGCAGTGAAAACTCCCGGGTGAACTGGAAATTCGCCTTCTCCCGGATGATGTGGTTGTTGAACACCGCGTGGTTCGCCTTGCCATTCCGCACACGGTCCAGGATGTAGGTCGTATCCAGTTGCAGCCTGCCCATCGGCTTTAAGCTTATCTTCTGTGTCAGTGTCGTCTCGTCTCCCGTGTAGGGCATCTCTCCCGGCGTCGGAACCACCACCACCGTCCCGTCGCGGAACAGCGTCGTGTTCCAGCTGAACAGCCGGCTCGGGCTTCCCCGCGCAACCAGCCCAACCGAGTCCTGTACCATCTGCCGGTTCTTCGTCAGCCCCGGAAACGTCACCGTCCCGTTCAGGTTGCTGTACCCCGGAAAATCCTGTGGCCGCAGCACGTCCGACTCGTATCCCACAATCGGCGCAAGAATGATGTTGCCCTTCAGTTCCACCGCGTAATCAAAGCTCACCACCTGTTGCAGAGTCGTCCCCCGGTGATCCCACAACTGCGTCGCATTCTCCTCCGGTCCATGCAGTTTTAGAATCTTCCCTGCCGGACGCCAGTAGAAGTGCCCATATTCGTTGAACACCCGCTCATCCACTCTCGGCACGTATCCCAGCGCAGCCACAAACTGCGGCGTCACATCCTGGTATTGCAGGCTGAAGGTAAAGCGCCGCCCGTTGCCAAACAGCACCCCCTCATGATGCTGCCCGAACTGGTACCCATTGCCATCCGAGGTCGAGCTCATGTATCCCCGGTATGTCGAGTTCCAGTTCTTACCCAGCCGCACCGCCGCGTCCACTCCGCCAACGCGGTTAAAGCTTCCGCGGAACTCCCAGTCCGTGTACATTGCGCCCACGCTCGACTGCTTTCCCACATCGTGCGTTACCCGCGCGATATTCACCGTCGCGCACTTGTGATATGCCGGGTCGCCCGCCGCCACAACCTCTCCCGGCGAGCAGTCATTCGCCGTCAGCACTCCCAGGTTCCAGGGCCCCTGCTTCCCCGTCAGCCGAATCCCATACCTCGGGTCGGCAATGTCGCGCGTGAACACCATCCGGTCCTGCACCCCTGAGGCAATCAACGGCGCCTCGAAAAAATTCGAGTTCTCCAAAAAGAATGGCCGCTTTTCCGGGAAGTAAACCTGGAAGCGCTGGTTCACTGTGTTCTGCGGGTCATCGGACTCCACCTGCGCAAAGTCCGGATTGACCGTCGCGTCCAGCACCAGGCTGTTGTGGAAGACGAACTTCCCGTCTATCCCCACCTTGCCGCGCATCTCTGCCCCCGTATAGCGCGGCTGCAGCGGGTCCGTCTGGTCCAGTCCCTTGTACGTCCGGCTCTCCATGTATGGAATGAACTGCATGTTCCTTCCCGGCGAAACCTCTTCCAGCCCGGTCATGGACGCCGTCTGGCTCAGCCGTCCCGCAATGTTGGGCGAAACTCGTGGCCAGTAGTCCACCTCATCCTTGCGCGCAATGTAGCGCGACACCGTAATGCCCCATCCATCCGTCTGCGTCACCGGAAACCGCAGGCTCCGGAACGGAATCGCAACCCACACCACGTAGCCATGCTCGGTCACTTTTCCCCGCGAGTACCACAGCGTATCCCACGAGTAGTCGGTCCCCTGCCCATCCGTGTAGAGCCCGTCCGCCTGCACTCCCAGCGGATTCACATCGAACACAAACGCGTGCCGCCGGTCGTGGAACGTGTCCAGCGACACCTCCACGTAGTCGTCCGTGTCAAACGGCAGTGCCGGCTCCCGGCGAGACAGGCTTCTTCGCACCGCCCCGGGATCGTCCCAGCAAGTCAGCACAACATATAGGTTCGTCTCGTCATATCCCAGGTAGGCGTCCGTCCGCTGCGAGCCCGGCTTGCCGTCTGCCGGCGTGGACTGAATAAAGTCCGTCACCTTTTGCAGCTCCGTTGCGCCCTCCCGCGGACTCATCGTCTCGTACTCTTCCAGGCTCGGAGCGTGTGCAATCCGCGGCACCTTGATCCCGCTGGCGGAAGCCATTGCGCCGCACGGCCACATCATTGCAAACAGGCATATGAGTCGTGCAGTCGTACCTGCTGAAAAACCGATGGACATTCCTTGGCCCTCGCCATCTTCCCTTGCGCACTCTACCAGCGAATTGTACGCATCTTCCGCCCGCCAGGTTCCCATAATTAAACCCGCGTCCGCTTCCTTCCCCCTCTGCGATCCTCGCACCGAAGTTCCAACTCTCTTCGCCGTGCTCCAATTCCATTTCTGGGCTAGAATGTCGTGTCACTCTCATGCAGAGTGGGGACTATATATCCGGGCGGCAATGCCGCAGATTGTTCGGTCTCTATGTCGGCTTTCAACCATCAGGGGGAGCCCTTGCCAGGCTCCGGCGCGCCCGCTCCACAGCAAGGCGAGGAACTCTTCCGCGCCATCTATGAGCACGCCGCGGTCGGCATCGCTCAGGTGTCGCTCGATGGCCGTCTGCTCATGGTCAACCCTGCCATGCAGCGCATGCTGGGCCGCCCTGCCGGCGACGTCCCTGGCCACACCTACAGCGAATTCACCCACCCCGATGACCGTGCCACTGAAGCCGCTCTCATCGAATCCGTCCGCCAAGGCGAGCGCAACTCCTATCAGCTCGATAAGCGAGTCCTCCACTCCGACGGTTCCTACCTTTGGGTCACCCTCAGCTCCTCTCTCGTCCGCGACTCATCCGGCACCCCCCTTTACCGCATCGCCACCCTGCAGGACATCACCGAGCGCAAGCGCGCCGAAGAAGAACTCCGCGCCAGTGAGCACCGCTTCCGCCTGGCCCTGAAGAACGCTCCCGTCTCCGTTGCCCTTCAGGATCGCGATCTCATCTACCGCTGGGCCTACAACCAGCGCACCCGCGACCCCAATGAGATCCTCGGAAAAACCGACGCCGAACTCTTCGCTCCTGAGGACCTCCCCTCCATCCTCAACGCCAAGCGCCGCGTGCTTGACTCCGGCACCGAGGTCCACCTCCAGCACTGGGTCACCAGCAACGGCCGGCGCCTCTTCCTCGACCTTTACTACGAACCCACTCGCGACGCCTCCGGAGAGATTAACGGCGTCGGCATCGCCGTCGTCGATCTCACCACCCGCAAGCTTGCCGAAGACGCCCTCGGCGCCAAGCGGGCCCAGCTCCAGGCCGCTCTCGCCAGCATGACCGACTCCGTTTTCATCTCTGACGAAGGCGGCCGCTTCCTCGAATTCAATAACG
>CAILAZ010000277.1 GCA_903832295.1 uncultured Acidobacteriota bacterium | reverse complement strand
GCTGCTTCCAATTGCCGGATGCTCTCAACCCGCAGGTGATTTCCAAATTCGTCATTGACGTGCTGAAATTCTATTGCGAAGGGGTTGATGGTTGACCTTGGTATTCTGTCTGCCGCCAGGCATCCGCAATCAAAGCCCAGCCATATCTTCCTCTCGGCCATGTACCTCCGCCGGTAGACCACCGTATTGCAAAGCTCGCATCTTTGACTCATGCAACCATCCTACCACTACCAGTCATTTGCTGCACCACCAGACATAACGGCATGTTGCGCTGACCACAAAGCTCCCCCCGGCGTATAGAACGGCAGGTCTTCGCCCTGAATTGTCGAACTGGTCCGGTACAGGTTCTCGTCCTCGTTCATCATCTCAGCCAGCAACGCCAGATGCTCCTGGTGGAATTCGCGCGCCAGCGCGATCGCCGTCTGCGGATCATAACCAGGGTTCTCCTTTGGCTTGTACCGCAGAGCCCAGGCCATCGCCTCTTTGATAACCACGTCGCAGCGAATGTACGGCGGCAAAGAGTCGTTATCGTTGACCAAATTTGCTGGCTGTGTGTAAGCCAGAAATGGGAGCGCCTGCTGCGTGAAGGGCGCCGGCCAAAGTTCTACCAGATAGTTTCCGTTTGGGTCTGTCGGCATCGGAGCCAGTCCCCACGGAAAGTTCACCGTGATTCTCCACGGGTCACGATTGTCCAGATAGTCCTGAGTGAGATTCGTCCAGAGTTTGAACCCCATTATCATGTTGACGCAGGTCTTGATGTACTTGATGTTTGGCCCAAAACTGTAATACATCTGCACGATATAGTAGCCGGTGGTCTGCGTCGTCTGCCCCGGAGCCATAGGCCCACCCCACGGAAGCTCCAATGTAAGAACTTGCGCGAAAGGGTCTACGCCGATGATCGTGTAGATGGGTGTATTGAGGCCCGCGCGGAACTGACGACCGATAAGTGTCTGGTCCCAAGTCGTACCGTTGCCTTGAACTGCTGGAGAATTGAGCGTGACTGTGGCCGTGCCGCCGCTGACCGAGGCTGGGCAGATGATTTGGCCCTTAACCATGAGTCCAAACCAAGTTTTTTTCGCGTATATACTTCTAACGATTTGATTTATCCAACCGGGAATTTGGGGGAGGGAGTTTGGATTCCAGGCACTAATAGACCCCTGCATTTGCCCAAAATTCATCTGCTGGACAAACGGAAGCACGCCCGGATTGGGCTGTACTTGTTGGGGGATAACAATGGGGCCGACTGGGATAGAACTACCCTCCGTTTCTTAGGAGGGGAGGGGCGCGGTAACCGTCTGTGACCCCGCCCCTCTTTGATCGAACCTTACTCTCCGCTGGTCAGGATCTCAATGAACCAGGAGCAGGCGCTGAGGTCTGTGCCAGGAGCAACTGTCGGCGCGCTGGTTGGCGTACCGGTAACCAGAAGCGTCGCAGTGCCGGTGTCTGCTCCGGAAGTGATTGAGGCCATCTTCCCGTTGAACTCGAACGCAGAGCCGGTCAGGCCGGTCGAGATCACACCAAAGATGCCGCCGTCCAGAACAGACCCGAGGACCATGCTCTGAATGGAAACGATGTTGCCGGGAACAAAGGCGTTGGTGGCTGTGATGGTGGCCACGCCCGCTGTGCCTGCCGAAGATGCCGTTGCCGCTGAGTTGGTCGCGGTTGCGGTGGCCCCGAGTGTAACCGGTGCGCCGCCGGCCGTAACCAGCAATTTCGCTGTTCCGGTGTCAGCCGCAGTGGCGATTGTCGTGCCGCGCCACTTAGCGGTAAACTGCGAAGCAGAGGCGGTCGCGATCTGGAGAATCTGGCCATTCAGCGTAGTGGCCGTGGTCACACCCTGAATCACGACAAATTGCCCGGCTGAGAACGTATTGGCGCAGGTCACAGTGACGGTCGATGGAGAAGTCCCAGCGTTAGCCGCCGTCGCAACCAAGTTGGTGATGGTCGCCGAGGCTCCTGTGGTGAGCAGGTTCCCGGTTGCCGCCTGAACGAGTTGGAAGGTTCCGGTAATGTCTGCCGTGGCCGCGGCGATGTTGGCCTGGGTTCCTTGATACGCCGTAAACTGCGTGGTACTCGCAGTAGCCACTTGGACGATTTCTCCGTTGAGCGCCCCACCTGCGGTGAACGACTGCAGGTAGACGAAGTTTCCCGGAGAAAGGGTATTCGCGACTGTGACCGTGATGAGTCCGCCGGTCGTAACGCCAATCTTGGTCGAAGCTGCCGATACCGCGCTGAGGCCCAGCGGGATGCCGGCAGCGGCCTGGACTGGCCCCAAGGTGACGAGCATGATGAGAGTGGTTGACGGCCCAGGGATAGTTCCGAATGAGCCGGAGGCAGGAATGAAACTGAGTCCATACAGAGACCCGGCTGCATTCGACGCAGTTTCCCACGCACCATAGGCAAACTCACCCTCGAAGGATCCAGTGACGCTGGTTCCGGTGGCCAGCGATCCGGGGATCACATAGCCACCAGAGGGATAATCTGCCGAGCCGGGCTGCAGTTGGTAGCCGCGCAGATACTGCGACATCCCCAGAACAGCCTTGCAATCAGCAATCGGTGTAATCGTCAAAGACATAGCTGCTCCTTAGAACGTGGGATCGCAGTTGATCCAGATGTCGGAAGTGACGTTCGCGGTGACGGCCGACAGGGCAAGCGCGTTGCGCGAGCAGAGCGGTGCTGAGCCGGACGCGGTACGTGTCACGGTAAAGTTTCCCGAGGTGCCGATGATCGCATCGCCAACCGCCGTCGAGGCCACAACCGCGGCACCCGAAACAAATCCCTTGGTTGCGATGAAGATGAAGTTGCCGTTGATGATGGTGTTCAACTGCGCGCCGGTCTTCGACCCCGGATAGATGGTCGTGTTCGGCAAGGCCCAACCCGCAAGCGAGTTCAAGTTCCCGGTGCTGGCCGGAAGACCTTCCAAGAACGTGCCGGTGACGGTCGTGTAGGTCTCGTCCGTCCAGTAGACCGGAGCGGGATAGGCGAGCCAGGCGGCGGCTGTCGTCGAGACGTAGCGCACGTAGCGCACGATCAACGGGGCGCCCCAGCCGTTCGAGTTCAGCGACCCGGAAGCGCTCGGATAGTATTGGGCGACCGGGAGAAGGGGCGAGCCGGGAGCGATCAGGAAGGCCGCCCCAATCGGATTCAGAGCGCCATTCGGATTGCTGGGCGTGTTGGTCGGCGGCTGCGTCGAGACCGTGGATGCGTAAGTGTCGACCGCAGTCCCAAGGTTTCCGGTGGAGACTACTGGAAATTCATACTGGAGTGCCATTTGAAACCCTCCGGCGCCGTTGCGCCTATTGCAAAATTCTTTGTTGCCGAGCCAATTAGCCTGTTACGCCCGAGAGAATGAACCCGAGCCGCGGCGCGCTGACCACCATGTTGCCGCCGTAGCAGAGCTGGCCGGCGGAGTCGACGGAGTTCGGCAGTTCCTTGAACCCGGTGAACCCGAAACTAAACAACTCGTGCTCCGAGATGTGGACGTTCAGGAAGTCGGTGTTCATGCCGAAAACGTATCCGCTGGGTACATACTGGTCAACCACGAGCCGCTGGTTGTTGAAGCGGATAGCGGTGAAGCCAATGTTCTGCGCCTGGTCGATCATGATGTTGTCGTTGACGCGCTGCGCCGGAACCAGCTTGTTGTAGAGTTGGTTGTAGATTGATTGCGTAGTGGCAATCAGGTTCGGCTGGCGGTTGCCAAACGTCCCCTGGCCATACGCCTTCTGCAGAGCCGTAATCGACAGCGGACCACCGACGTTCTGGTAGTAGCCGTTGATGCCGTTCGAGGCCCCGGACCCGATCGCGGCGCGCGCAATCCCGCCGTAGGTCGGATAGTTGGTGCCATCATCGTAGCCGGCAAGCAGGCCGTCGAGCGCGATCTGCGAGGACACGGTTCCCTGGCCATCGAGATAGATGTCGGTGGCGAGGGCTTGGGCGAGGGCTTGAGACCCGTTGACCATCTTCTCTTCGACGAAGCTCATCACAGCGTTCGAGCCCATGTTCAAGGGGAGTTGAGTCCCCTGGATGGTCACGTTCGCATAGTAGAACTTGACGGCAAAGGTCATCGCCGTATCGGTCTGGACATAGCTGATGTCAAAGGTTGAGCCGGGCGCGAACGGGCCAGCCTTCAGCGGCGCGTACTGGATGGGCTGCTGGATGTAGAGGCCGCCCGGAAATGGCTTGACCGTCTCACCCTTGAAAATCAGAACGAAGACCGGAGATACCTTGTAGTATTCGTCCACGATCTCGGGGACGATCTCCTGTTTCGTTACCGCGCTGATGTCGTTGATATTCAATGCCATCACTGGCCTCCGTTGTCAAAGTTGAACTTCTTCTAGCTCGCCATTTCCATGCGGCGAGACATGATCTTGTCGAGAGCGGCGGCAGCCTTGCCCGCGCCCGTAGTCGGTGCGTCGGCTCCATTTGAGCCGCGTTTCATGAAAACTCGGATGTTTCTGTTGGTCGCCGGGGCCGGTGTCGTTCCCGGAACGTGCAGGCCGGAGTCGGCGGCAACCTTTGCCTTAAAGCGCCGGTCAACCTCGCGCTCCATTGCCTGTGGGGCCGAAAACGCCTCATAGGCGGCGGTGATCGATGGATACCTTGCAGCCTTCGCTGCCGGGGTTTCGAGGAACTCGTTGAACTTGGCCGAATCAAACGCCTCTCCGGTCTCGCGCTCGTGGCGACCGTAGATGCGGTTCAGTTCGTCTGCCCGCTGAATCGAAATCTTCACGGCGTTGTTGACCAACTCGTCACCGCGGGTCTTCACAACTTCCGCAACCCGCGCGTCGACCGTCTCGTTGATCTTGCTGATCTTGGTGTCAAGCATCCGCTCAATCACGCCCAGGTCAAACTGACCTGCGGCCGGGGGCGGTGTGGTGCTTGCCGGAGGGGTCACTGATGCCGGCGGCGTAGTTTCTTCACCGTCATAGAAAGATCGCAGCTCGTCGCCGCGCGTCAGGCGGGTCGCCAGATCCTGTCTGCCTTGAACCTTCGCGAATTCTTCCGGGGTAAGTATCCCCTTCAAATCGTCGAGAATCGATGCCATACACTACTCCTTACGCTGAATGCGTCTCGTCTGTGGAGGTGGGTGGGGGCGCTGGAGGTCCGCCCGCTGGGGGCGGGGGCGGGGGCGCTTCCGGTGCGGGCTTGTCTTCGCCAGAATCCAAGTCCTTTGGGTCTTTCTTCAGGCCCTGGACAACCAGGACCTTGATGTCTTCCTTGATCTTGTCGATGCCGGGCTTCAACTCTTTCTTTAGCTTGGCCATCTTGCTCATGACGCGGTACACGCCGGTCAACCCCTTCATCAACTCCTCGTCCACATCGGACCCGGCATCCTTGCCCTGGCCTGCCGGCGGAGGGCCGCCGGCCGCGGCGTCTCCGCCGGCAGGAAGATTGTCGTAAAAACTTGGAGGAGCGGGGCTGGGGGACGGCATCGGCATGGCTTATCCCTTGCCTTTTGCCGGATGGCCAGTCTTCTCGTTCACGCTGTAGCCGCGGCTGGGGATCGGCTCTCCCTCGTGGATCGTATGACCGAAGATGGCGATCTTGCCACCCGTCATCTTGGGTGCCTTCACGGTCGGCCCAAACGTCTCTTCGCTTACGCGATCATTTTTCATGGGTTTCTCCGGGGTGGAGGGGGCTGGCCTTGACCAGCCCCGGTTATCTTGACTTACCCGACTTCGCGAGAACTACTTCTCGCGCTTGGAGCCGCGATGAGCCTTGCGACCCTTCTTGACGCGCTTGTGACCTTTACGAGCCATGGGCGTCCTCCTTTTCTTTGTGGAGCGGTTTTTTTAAGTGGCCTTCACCACCGTCGGGAATCGGCTTTCACCTAACCCGTCGAAACGAAATATCAACCATTGGCGAGGTGTTGTGTGCAAATTGAGTCGAAGAATTTCAGAAAATTGTAAGTTTTTTTACTCTAGTACAACAATGCGTGACTTTGTGCTACAATTCGCTGTGTATGGGAAATGGCTACATCAGCCCTGAAGAGGTCGCGAAGGTTTTAGCGGTTGGCGTTGAAACTGTGCGCCGGTATCTTCGATCGGGAAAATTGATCGGCGTTCGCGTGAGCGGAAAATGCTGGCGCATATCTGAGGCTGAATTAAATATATTTATTCGCCGAAGGATGACGCGACCGTAGTTACTTCTTCGCTCCGCCCTTGTGCGGCGCGGCTCCTGCCGCCCCGGCTAGTTTGGCTTTTAGAAGAGCTTCTTCCATGAGTTCGCCTTCGATTTTTTCAGCGTCAGCTTTAGGCACGCCTAGTTTGCGGTAAAGTCCCTTGCGTGACAGGTCGCCAAGTTTCCGCATCGCGAACGCCACCTGGACCTCATCCTGCTTTTCAATCGAGAGCAAACTTCCCTTGCGAATAGAGAACACCGCCTGGCGAACAAACTCTTCCGGTTGCATTCCCTTTTGCATCCACTGACCGTAGAACGGCTCGAAGTCGCCGTCGGTGAGTCCTTTGGTCCCAAACTTTTTGATGCGGCTCTTTGAGGTCTCGAACTGCATCTTGTTAGCCATGACCATTGTGCCAACATCAGTGAGGAAGCTGGTGAGCCCTCGGCCCATAAACCGAATGGGGATGGACCGGGAATTCATAATCATGTCCAGCGAATCACCGCCCGGAACCTGCTTCTTCTGCAGCGTCTGGTTGATGGCGCTGGCGCCGGAGGTCATGTCCTGCTCTTTTTCCACGTCCTGCTTCATGGCGAGGACATAAGCGGGCAACTCGGCCGGCTTGGGGTATTCCGGAGATTTCGGCGAGTTATTGTTGTACATGATCTTTGATCCGGGCGCGCCGGGATCCAGAGAGTCCCACACGCTCTGCGCGAACGCCGCTTTTGGCGCGATCATGCGCGGCTCTATCACGGAACGGATCATGTCCATGAGCCCGCCGTTGATGCGATTCACGATGTCGCTCATCATGGCAATGGGCTCAAGTGGGCTGACGCCGTTGGAATTCCAGGGAACGCGAATAAGGCGGAGTTTGGCGAAGGGGAACATGGCGTGCCAGTAGGGATTAGGCCCGTCTTGAAGAACCTTGCCGCCGGCCACAATTACAAAGCGTCCGCGAGGATACCAGAGTTCTCCGGGTTCAACCTGATACGACCAGTTGTACCGTTCGTCTCCAACCCTCTTCGTCTCTGAGCCTTCATTCTTGGATCCGTCGCGGAACCAGAACTGCTTGAGCATGGCCTTGGGATACCGGGTGCGG
>CAILAZ010000276.1 GCA_903832295.1 uncultured Acidobacteriota bacterium | reverse complement strand
GGCATCGGTGATTGGGAGGGGGCGTCGTACCCTGACAAAGAATCTCTACTAAAAGAGATGATGGAAAATTATGATAATAATTTGGGACGGTGGTGGTCACCTTGTTTAAAAACGGCTAAGTTTTACGGAGATGCAGGAAGTGGTTATGGTGCCGTACTTTGTATTCACGTGCCACTATCTAGCTTGAGTGCAAAAGAAAGTGCAACAGGTGTGTTTACCACGGCTGATTATACTGTTAATTCTACAGGAGCTTCGGGATTCAGTGGATTCGATTAAGTCCGAACTCGGAAAAGGTAGAGTTGTATCCCGTTCCCGGCAGACAGGCAAGACTCTGGCGTTGATGGAATACGTTCACGAGAACAACCCCGGTATGGCTATTGTTGTTACGTGCAACGGGATGGAAAAAGAGCGTATGCGGAAAAAGTACAGGGCGATGTTCCCTGGCGACGATCAACCAATCTTTGTATCGGTCCAGATGGTCAATTACACGGATGTGTGCGGAACAAATCGTCGTTGGGCGACTGACGAAGTATGGCCGGAAACAGTAGTGCGTCGCGCACCGGGATATGAACTCGCCCCTTATCTCGGCGGCGTAGGGACTCCAATGTGCATGGACATGCACTCTAACTAAGGAAGGGAAGGGAAACATGGCAGAAGATACAGCAATTCAAGTGGCGCAGCCAACGGCACTATCGCGGCCTGAAACATTCGCCCCCCGCTCACTCACCGAGGCAATCGAATTCGCAAAACTCATTGCCGACTCAGGCATGGTTCCGAAGGACTATATAGGGAAGCCCGGCGCGATTGTTGTAGCGATCCAGATGGGCATGGAGGTCGGGCTACTCCCAATCCAAGCCCTTCAGTCCATCGCCGTCATAAACGGGCGCCCTTCCCTGTGGGGAGACGGAGCGCTGGCAATCGTCAAGGGGCACCCAGACTTCGTGAGCATTCAAGAAGACGATGTTGAGGTTATCAAGAAGAACAACAAGGCGACCTGTATCATCAAGCGTCGTGGCCAGCCGGACGTGAAGATCACGTTTGGTCAGGACGATGCAGCGACTGCCGGGCTCTGGAAGAAGGCTGGGCCGTGGTCGACTGCCCCGTATCGCATGATGCAGATGCGCGCTCGCGCTTTTGCTATGCGCGACCAATTCCCTGACGCTCTCAAGGGCATCAAGACCGTCGAAGAAGTTCGCGACTACGGTGAGACCATCGAAGGCAACGCCCAAGCCAGCGCACCAGCACCCGAGCCAGAGAAAGCAGAAGAGACGATAGGCCAGCCCGGAGGGTCGGAGTTTTACAAGCACTACCGTGTCTCGGGATGGACGGCCGAAGAAAGTAAGGCGTGGCTTTCCGAAAACCTCAAAATCGGCGCGCCTCACAACGAACTCAATTCCAAAGACATTCCGATCAGCCAGAAGAACAAAGCCTTCGCCTGGGCGGACACGCACGCACCAGTTCGTATTGCGGCGGAGGAGAAGTTCAAGCAACTCGGATGGACCGAGGCTGAGCGGCTGAAGTTTTTCACGGAGCGCAAGTCAGATTGGTCCGCGATCGACAAGGACTTGGCTGACGAGATTGGCAAGCGCGATGCCATGGAGCGCGGCGAATGAGAAACCCGCTCGGCTGGATACTCGGCTATCTCTGGTCTGTCGCGACACGGGTTAACGTGAAACTCCATCCTCGCGGCGGATCAATGTGGCTACCGATTTGGATTCAACCGTACTGGGCGCGCTGCATGGGGTTCAAGATCAACGAGTAGCCAGTCTATGTATAGACTGTGGGGTAGTAGCGGAAGGACACCGACCGGGGACTTGCTCACTTAAAGACCTGGAAGCTCTGACCGTGAGCCGTTGAGCGAGACGGCAGCCCCG
>CAILAZ010000275.1 GCA_903832295.1 uncultured Acidobacteriota bacterium | reverse complement strand
GGCAGCGCCAGCGATCCAAGCGGAACGGCGAGCTGCAGGGTGCGTTGCGAACTGCTTTAGTTTGTTCCGTAGTGACATGGATTCCTCCTTACTTTGTGTTCGTGGGCTGAGTGGAAGCGCTGGAACCCGAGACCAGATAGGTGCTCGCTGGCACCGGATGAACCATCTGTTGCTTGATCGCCCCGGTGGTGTTCGCGAGTTCAACCGCTTCCAAGCGGAGATTGGCCGCCAGAAGCTTGTGTCGGATCGCAGCCGAGTACAGCTCCAATGCTTTGGCCTGTAGCGCCGCGTGATCCGCATTCCCGGGTGCAATCGCGGCGCCGGAATCCTCAAGGGTGTGGGACTGGGAGATGAGAGTGTTTGCCGTGAAATCGGAGGCCGAGGTAAGAGAGAAGACATCCAGCGCCTGCGAATCGGACATGTCAGTCACGGTTTGCGTAAACGTTGCAGCTCCCTTGGCCGTAACGGGTGAGCCATATGTGGTTTGGAATGATGTCTGCAATTGAGACGGCGGCACACTCGATCCGCCTCGCGTGGCCGACTCCAATTGGCGAGAGCCAGCAGCGGTGGCGCTGTTTGTAGGAAGCGCCATCACGCTGGTCATCCATGGCCGGTATGTGGAGCTGGTCGTAGAGATCGACGCGTGCAACTGGTCGATTAAAGATTGCGGGTAGATTGTGCCTGTCAGAAACTGAAGCTGCTGAGAACTGGCGCTGTCGATGGCCGAGCTGGGGCCTCCGAGAGTGCTAGTAACAGTATTGAAGAGATCGGTGAACACACTGAAGATGTCCGCGTGCGCACGGGTGGCCGGCCAGACCAACAGCAGTACAACGAGCGGCGCGGCGGCGAAGACAAGCCGCCGGAAGATGGTGATTTTCGTTGGAGATGAACTCATGCGTGTGCCTCCTGCGTAAGTGAACTCGTGAATACGGCTGGATCGGACTGATAGACCTCGCCCGATGCCTCCTCGGGCAATTCGGGGAGCGAGGAAATGCCGTTGGGATACAGCTCGGACAGTGAGTGCAGCTGGTGGAACATGGAAAGGTCCGGGTGCAGACGCTGCCAGTAGTCGCGATAGGTCTTCTCTCGCGGCATGGTGGTCATGGTCCAGTATTCAAAGGGAGTGATGCGCACAAAGACGATCTGAGTCGTTTCCGGGTTGTCGCCCACGGCCAACAGGAACTGGCTCTGCTTGCCCTTCTCGGTCATGCCAATGCTCTTGACCGCATTGCAGACAATCGGATTGAAGTGCAGAAAGTGTTCCAGAACCTTAATGTTGCCCTTCTGTCTGCCAATGAGGCGCGTAGCCGTGGTCGACAGGATCGCAGCGCCGATGGGTTTTGGATTATCCGGCGTCCCGGTGAAGTCCTCTACCGACTGGGAGACGCCCCACACGCAGGCATTGCGCTTACGGGCCGTGCGGAAGAGCTGTTCCACCGTTACCGACAAATCCCGCGAGTCGAGCAGGGACCAGCACTCATCGAGGATGACGATGGAGCGCCGCCCCGCTTCACCGGCGGCGCGATTTGTCGTCGCATAGGCGATCAACAGGCTCATCGCGGTCTCAAGTCGAGGATCGTCCTTGAGTTGCTCGATGTTGAAGTACAGCCAGGGGGCTGTCATGGGCACCGAGGTTTGACGGTCGAAGAGGTTGGCATACATTCCCTGTCCAACCCATGAACCGAGTTTGAAAGCCGCGATGTGGGCTAATTCTTCGATCTTCGGTTGGCCGCGTTCCTGGTAGGTTTCAAGATCGGCCTTGAGATCGCTGAATACGGGGGTTTTAGATCCCGAGCGTTTGGAAGCAATGCGGTCATACGTGGTCTTGATCGCCTGATCCAATATTCCGTCCAGGATGTCCGCATCGTAGTTGCCGCCACTCCCAATCATGTAGCGGGCGAGCGTCTTCAAGAACGCGACGTGATCTTTGGAAGGCGTTGTCTGCCCCGGTTCAAGGTCGAATGGATTGATCGTGAACTTGGAGTCGAGCGACATCTTGAGCATCTGGCCTCCCATCAACTCAACCGCGGTTTTATAGGAATCACCGCGCTCTAGGATGGAGACCTCGGTGTCGAGATCGGAAGAGCGTCGTGTAGGGAAAGAGTGTGTCAGTACGTGTAGATCTCGGT
>CAILAZ010000274.1 GCA_903832295.1 uncultured Acidobacteriota bacterium | reverse complement strand
CTCCGGCCCGCCTCACCTCTTGTATCCTGTTTCACATGGATGCCACTTCCCTACGGACCCTGCTCGCACCCTACCTCCCCGTGGAGGAGATGGATGATCGCCTGCTCGCGTCCGTGCAAACACATCTCGACCTTCTGCTGCGCTGGAATCAACGCATGAACCTGACCGGCCTGCGTACGCCAGAGGAGATCGTCACGCGCCACTTCGGCGAATCGCTCTTTGCCGCCAGCCAGCTGCTGGAGCGTTCGGCGACAACCTCTACCTTCGACCTCGGCAGCGGAGCGGGTTTCCCTGGACTGCCGCTCAAGTACTGGGCACCTGGCATTGCACTGACACTGATAGAGGGCCACGGCAAGAAGGCGACCTTTCTAAAGGAAGTCGTCCGCAGCATTGGCCTGAAAGGTGTGACGGTGCTCGATCAGCGTGGCGAGCATGTTGCGGAGCAGGCTGAACTAGTTACCATGCGTGCTGTGGAGAAGTTTGATTCCGTTTTACCTGTCGCCGCCAGGCTGGTCGCTCCCGGCGGTCGCCTTGGACTGCTGATTGGGCAGGAACAGTGCGAACACGCTATGACGCTCTTGCCAACTGGTGAGCACTTGGCCATCGCGCTTCCTGGCTCCGCGCAGAGGATTCTCCTCACTTGGCACAAACCTCTTACTGCGCTCTGAGATTTGTAACTCTCGTGGAATGTTCCACGTGGAACATTCCACCAGGTACCACCCTGTTGCATAAACGACACGCCGAGCTCGGTAAGGCGGCAATCTCCGGTGTTCCACGTGGAACACCAGCCGGCAGGTTCTTCACAGCTTTCTGCACTTATCCACGGAATCCACAACCATGCACAGGGGCTTTCCGGTTGCTTCCCCGGCCTCCCGGCCGTACCTTGTTGTAGATCGCTTTCCGTTATCCGCAGTTCGCTGTCCGCAGCCGCAGCTGCCTGGAGTTCAAATGTCCCGGGTCATCGCCATTGCCAATCAAAAGGGCGGAGTCGGCAAAACAACCACCAGCATCAACCTGGCGGCCAGCCTCGCCCACACGGGGGTCAAAACCCTGTTGGTGGATTGCGATCCCCAATCGAACTCCACCTCCGGCCTCGGGCTGGTCAAAGATTCCGAGCGCCCCGGCACATACGCCCTGCTGATGGGCGACCAGGAAGCTCAGGAGCTGTTGCAACCTACGGCGCTGGAGAGCCTGAAGCTGATTCCCTCCTCGAAGAATCTGATCGGCGCCAACGTTGAACTGGTAAACGCCGAATATCGCGAATATCGCTTGCGGCATGCCTTACAGCAGATTCGCTCGGATTTCGAGATCATCATTCTGGATTGCCCGCCAGCGCTCGACCTGCTGACTCTGAATGCCCTGGTGGCCGCCGATAGCGTCCTGGTGCCGATGCAGGCGGAATATTTCGCGCTGGAGGGGTTGGCGGTGATCACGCGGGTGCTGCAACAGATCCGCGACAGCGGCGCGAACCCGGCGCTGGAGTTGGAGGGGATCGTGATG
>CAILAZ010000273.1 GCA_903832295.1 uncultured Acidobacteriota bacterium | reverse complement strand
ATCGACAAGATCGGGCGCAAGGACGAGAACCCCTCGATTACGCGCGACGTGAGCGGCGAGGGCGTGCAGCAGGCGCTGCTGAAGATATTGGAAGGCACGGTTGCCAACGTACCGCCGCAGGGCGGGCGCAAGCATCCCCACCAGGAATTTACCCCGGTGGACACGACGAACATTCTGTTCATTGTGGGCGGCGCGTTTGTGGGACTGGAAAAGGTGATCGAGCGGCGGATTGGCAAGCGCGCGGTCGGCTTCAAGACTCCCGAAGAGACGCAGCACGAAGATGCAGTGGGGCCACACAAGAGAGACGACGAACTGCTGCAGATGGCGCAGCCGCAGGATTTGATCAAGTTCGGACTGATTCCGGAGTTTATTGGACGCCTGCCGGTGATGGGCGTGCTGAGCGACCTGGACGAGTCGGCGCTGGTGCAGATTCTGACGAAGCCGCGGAATGCGATTGTGAAGCAGTACCAGCGGCTGTTTGAGTTTGAGAACGTGAAGCTGAGGTTCTCCGACGACGCCCTGACGGCGATTGCGCGCGAGGCGCTGAACCGCAAGGTGGGAGCGCGCGGACTGAGGATGATCCTGGAAGAGCTGATGCTGGATCTGATGTACCATCTGCCGGGCCAGAAGAAGATCAAGGACTTCGAGGTGACGCAGGACATGGTGGAACAGCGGAACGTTTCCATGCCCCGGGTGGAGAAACAGGCCTCGTAGAAGAATCTGGAACAGAGCACGACGCCCAGCCGGAAGCGGCTGGGCGTTTTCTATTGGAGGGTTTCGCGCACTTTGCGGGCGAGGCTTGCGAGGCTGAATGGCTTCTGAAGGAAGGTGGTTCCCTGCTCATGGACGCCATGGCGGAGGACTGCATCATCGGTGTACCCGGACATGTAAATTGTTTTTACGCCGGGGCGCTGAATTCGCAGCATCTGGGAAAGTTCGCGGCCGCTCATGTGGGGCATTACGACATCGGTGATGAGGAGATCAATGCTGCCCAGATGGCTGCTGACGACGGCGAGCGCTTCGCGGCCAGAGCTGGCGGTGAGCACGGTGTATCCAAGGCTGCGGAGGTTGTGGCACATGGCTTCACGGAGGGCATCTTCATCCTCTGCAAGGAGGAGAGTTTCGCTGCCATGGGGCTGCGGAGCGTGGCGGGCGGCATTGTCGGCGGCGAGCTTCCCGATGCAGCGCGGAAGATAGATGGTGAAGCGCGTTCCGAGGCCCACTTCGCTTTCGACCAAGATGTATCCGCCACTTTGCTTGACGATTCCATAGACGGTTGCGAGACCGAGCCCGGTTCCCTTTCCGACTTCCTTGGTGGTGAAAAAGGGCTCGAAAATCTGGTCCTGCAATTCCCTGCTGATGCCGCAGCCAGTGTCAGAGACGGAGAGGGAGACGTAGTCTCCCGGGATGATGAATGGCGGCCTGCCGGGAGTGGATTCCTTGACGGGGTCGTTCGCGGTGGCGATGGTGAGGGTTCCGCCACGGGGCATGGCATCGCGGGAGTTCACGCAGAGGTTCATGAGAACCTGGACAAACTGGTCAGAGTCCACCTCTGTGAGCCAGAGGCCGGGGGCGGGGTTGACGCTGAAGGTGATGTCTTCCCCGATGAGGCGGCGCAACATTCTCGCGGTTTCATTTACGACTTCATTGAGATCAAGCACGACGGGGGAGACGATCTGCTTACGGCTGAAAGCCAGCATCTGCCCGGTGAGACTGGCGGCGCGTTCGGCGGCCTTCATGATTGCCTGCGTGTTCTTTCGCAGGGCGTCATTCGCGGGGAGATCATCCTGCAACATTTCGGTGTAGCTCTGAATGACCATGAGGAGGTTGTTGAAGTCGTGGGCGATGCCTCCGGCAAGGCGTCCGACGGCTTCCATCTTCTGGGACTGGAGCAGTT
>CAILAZ010000272.1 GCA_903832295.1 uncultured Acidobacteriota bacterium | reverse complement strand
TTCGGTATCTTACAAATTCAACCGGGGTGGTTACCGACACTTACGACTACGATGCCTTCGGCAATCTGATCAACTCGACCGGCACAACCGCGAATAACTATCTGTTCCCGGGCGAGCAGTTCGATCCAGACCTCGGGTTGTATTACAACCGCGCACGATACCTCGATGTGCGCTCAGGTAGATTCTGGGGGATGGATACATACGAGGGAGACGAAGAGGAACCTCTTTCGCTTCATCGTTATCTTTATGCCAGCGCAAGTCCTGTAAACAGAATTGATCCCAGCGGCCACGATGATCTCGCGGAGGTCAGCGAGGCAACTGGAGTCATGGGCGAACTTCAAGCGCAGAGCTTGCCCAATCTCTTCCGCGCATACACGGGTATCAGTTCAACGCTCGATGCGGTGAAGCTTGCTCTCGCGGTAAGCGCAGTCACCTATGGTCTGCTGAATCCCGAAAGAGATTTTGCTGGCGTCGTCTACGATCTCAGCCTGAATGCTGTTACTGGAGGCGATTATCCAGATGTCAAGATAGGCGTCGAGCGTCGTTGGAATGGTGACGGCGGCAAGGCCACTGTGTTCAGGCTCGCCGTTGGAGCGACTCGGTTGCGCTTCAAAATCAGCGACACCGGTATAGGTTCTATCAGCGGCGGCTTGAACTTCCCCCTCTGGAACAAGAAGGGACCGCTCGGTACAACTTTCAAGATGGACCTCGGAACACGAGTCAGTACCAACTTCGGCTCAAATCCTGCTCCAGCGCTGTATGCGTTCTTCGAGTTCAGCCTGAGTGTTGGAATGGGGATACCGAACGACATCAACTCGATTACTGGCCTGGGAGAGAGCATTCAGGGCAAGCCCGCCGCAGGTCTCGGAGTCTCAGCAAGGACCAAGGCTCTAGTGATTCCATTGACTCCTGTTTTCAATGGTGGTGCTGACCTCTTGAGCCAGATTTCGGTGGCAGATGCAGACTGATAAACCTTGGGAGACGAAGATGCCGAGTGATCGCAACACAATCAGGGTGCTCCTGCTCGACAAGGCGAATCGGGACATCCTTGATGGCCTCTCGCACACCACCGGAAAGGCAAGAAGCATCTTCCTCTCGATCATCGCGGTGTTGTGCTTTGCACTTCTCGGCGGGTTCTCAGTAGCTGGTATTCACCGGAAGGATGCCAGCATGGCGAGCCAGCTAAAGGCTCATGGGCATCACGCTGAGGCAGTGGTGATAGGAAAGCGCACAACCAGCACTGGGCAAGGAAGGGACTTCTGTTATCTGAAATACCAGTTCAGAAGCCCTGAGAGCCGGGCGGTGGCTCAGGTGTTCACGAATGAAGTGATGGTGCCCGACACTGTTTTTGATCACACGGCTGAAGGGCAGTCCGTTGGGATCGCCTACGATCCCAACGACCCTTCTCGGTCCACTCTTGATGCGCTTGTGCGGTCTCCAATGTATCCGTCCTGGTACGTTTGGTGCTGGTGGATTGGGTCGGCGGTCATCCTCGGATGGATGTGTAGAAGCGTCTTGCTCCAGCGTCGCATGGGCTCGCAGGGGAAACTGATTTTCGGATCAATCGTCGGCATCTCGTGTTCGGGCGGTACCGATGATAGTCCACTTGAGGTTCGCTACACGTTCTGTTCACCGGCGGGGCAGATGCTTGAACGCTCGTCTCGTGCGGAGGTTAAAGCGACAAACTTCTTACAAGTATCGCCACGACTTACCAAGGATGATTCAATCGCGGTTTTGTACGTCTCGGACGATCTCTTTATGGTTCTATAAGAAGGCCTTTTTCATCCGCACTGGCCCCCTGGCTTGCAGCGCATTTTAGTCCTTTGTGCGAGAGTCAAAGCCCTTCGCCGCTTCGCGTCGGGAGAATGATGACACTCCACCCCTTTCAGGGTAGCTGCAGAGCAACCGCAGGTTGCTGTATGGCAACCTTTCCAAACGGGGTGCCCTGCGCTCGCGCAGCCGTCAAGGATCAGGCCCGCTTCGCGGCGCGCAAAGAACGCGCGTC